>CAYWOT010000020.1:14645-17625 GCA_964459975.1 uncultured bacterium | reverse complement strand
CCTGCGGATCGGGGACCCGAGAGCGCCCAGACGGATCTGAGCGGCGAAAGCCTGACCGTCAAGCGCGTCCTCGGCCGGAAGACCGCGGCGCTGCTGTACGGAGTGGGGGTCCTCTGCTCCCTGTTCCATCTCTGGATCAACACCATCGGCATCATGCCCGAGATCCAGCGCAATGCGGTGCACTACGGGTTCATGCTCTTCATGGGGTTCCTCATCTACCCCCTTCTCAAGCGGCGCCCCGTCAAAACCCTCCCCTTCGACTACGTGCTGGCGTTTCTCGCCGTGGCGGTCGCCCTCTACCTCGTCCTCTTCGAGGACGCCCTCCATGCCCGCAACGAGGTGCCCGTCACGATGGATCTGGTGGCGGCGACCGTGGCCATCGTCCTGATGCTGGAGATCACCCGGCGGACGACCGGCCTGGTGATCCCGGTGCTGGCCTCGGTCTTCCTCGCCTACGCCCTGGGACTGGGGGACTTCTTCTCCGGGCTGTGGAATTTCCCCGGCGTGACGGTCCCGCGGTTGCTCTACCGCATGTATTTCGCGCCCGACGGGATCTTCGGCACGATCGCCACGATCTCCTCGACGTTCGTGTACCTGTTCGTGCTGTTCGCGGCTTTCCTGCTCAAGTCCGGCGCCGGCGAATTCATCATCAATCTGGCGATGGCGGCGATGGGGCGGTCGGTCGGCGGGCCCGCCAAGATCGCGGTGTTCGGGAGCGGGCTGATGGGGTCGATTTCGGGAAGCGCCGTCGCCAACACCGTGGGGACCGGCTCCATCACGATCCCGATGATGAAGAAGGTCGGGTTCTCGCCGAAATTCTCCGCGGCGGTGGAAGCCGCCGCGTCGACCGGCGGGCAGCTCATGCCCCCCATCATGGGCGCCGGCGCCTTCATCATGAGCGAGTGGACCCAGATCCCCTACCTGACCATCGTGGGCGTTTCGTTCATCCCGGCGCTGATGTATTTCTTGAGCGTCGCCTTTTTCATCCATTTCCGGGCGCGGAAGATCGGACTTGCGCCGATGCGCGAAGAGGACATCCCCAAGGTCGGCCGGGTTCTCCGCGACGGGTGGAACTTCATCATTCCCATCGGGGTGCTGATGGGGTTCCTGATGTACGGGTTCACCCCCACGTTCGCCGCCAGCGTGGGCATCGCGTCGATCGTCGTCGCCAGCTGGCTGAACCGCAAGACCCGCATGGGGTTCCGGGACATTATCGACGCCCTGGCCGCTGGAGCGCAGAACATGGTTTCCACCGGGGTCATCCTGCTCTGTTCCGGGATCGTCGTGGGCATCGTGCTCCTGGTGGGCATGGGAATCAAGTTCTCGATCCTCATTTCGTTGATCTCGGGCGGAAGCCTGCTGTTCACGATCGTCCTCATTGCCCTGGCGTCGCTCATCCTGGGCATGGGTCTTCCCGTCACCGCGTCCTACATCGTTCTGGCCGTGCTGGCCGCCCCGGCGATGACCACGCTCGGCGCCGGCCTGCTGTCGGCGCACATGCTCATCTTCTGGTATTCGCAGGACGCCAACGTCACGCCGCCCGTGTGTCTGGCGGCGTACACCGCGGCGGGAATCGCGGGCAGCCGCCCGCTGGAGACCGGCCTGGAATCGTGGAAGCTGGCGAAAGGGCTCTACATCATCCCGCTGCTCTTCTGCTACACGCCGATTCTGTTTCAGGGGTCGGCCTGGCAGGCGGTCGAGACGGGCGCGGCGGGCCTTCTCGGCCTGTACTGCTTCGCCGCCTTCTTCGAGGGGTTTCATCTGGGGCGCCTGACTTGGCTCCAGAGGTTGCTGTACGCGGGAGTCGCGTTTTTCGTGTTGTGGCCCGATCTGACCGCCCACGCGATCGGGCTGACCGGGTTCGCCGCGGCCGCCCTGCTGGAGAAATTTCTGCTGAAACGGCGGGCGGCGGGCCTCGTTCCGGAGTGACGGCCCGCCGCTGCGGGGACGCGGCGTCAGCAGGGGATCCGAATCCGGAACGTCGTTCCTTCTCCCGGGCGGCTTTTCACGACGATGGTCCAGCCGTGCGACTCGACGATGTGCCGGACGATGGCCAGGCCGAGGCCGGTTCCGCCGACCTCGCGGGACCGGGACTGGTCGACGCGGTAGAACCGTTCGAAGATGCGGGGCAGGTGTTCGGGCGCGATCCCCGGACCGTCGTCCTCCACCGTCACGATGATCGCCCCTTCCTCGCGGTGCCCGGTAAGCCGGATGCGGCCGCCCGGAACACCGTGGCGGATGGCGTTGTCCACGAGATTGGAAAGCGCCAGGATTGCGCTCTTGCGGTCCGCCGTGATCGTCGCCTCCGCCGACTCGACCGAAAGCGACTTTCCCCCCCGCTCGGCCACGGACCGGTGGAGAAAGGCGACCTTGTCGAGAAGGACGCGAAGGGGGATCTCTTCGAGCTCCAGCGGAACGTGGCCGGATTCGGATCGGGACAACGTCAATAGATCGTGGATCAGCTCCTCCATCCGGAGAACGTTCGCAAGGGCGATCGAAAGGAACTCCGGGTCGGGAGGTTTTCCCTCGCTTGTCTCGTCGCGCAGGGCCTCGAGGTAGCCCCGGATGTTCGTCAGCGGAGTCTTGAGCTCGTGGGAGGCGTTGGACACGAAATCGCTCTTGATCCGGGCAAGACGGCGCTCCTCCGTGATGTCGCGGAGGGTGAAGAGGATGTCCGGGGTTTTCGCGCCCGCGTAGCGTACCGTGCTCGCCGAGACCCGCGCCGCGGTTTCCCCGTGCGGTGACGGGATGACGATCTCGGCCGACGGGAGCGGCGTCTCGGCCGTCCAGCTGTCGAGGAACCGCAGGAGGTCGGGCTGCCGGATTACCTGCGCGTACGACTGCCCTTCGGCGGGCAGCGTCGGGCTCCCGAGGATCCGTGCGGCCTCCCGGTTCATCATGCGCACCGTCCGGCCGTCCGCGACGACGATGACCCCTTCCGCGAGGTTCTCCAGAAGGGTTTCGAGTCGGGCTTTCTGCG
>CAYWOT010000020.1:3247-14635 GCA_964459975.1 uncultured bacterium | reverse complement strand
AGGCGACGCGCCAGTCAAGCTTTCCGTACTCCTCCTCGAGCTCGAGGATCCGCTCGACGATGCCGCTCCCCCTGATCTGCGGCGCAACGACGGAGATGAGGCCGATGACCCCTTCCGCGAGGTTCTCCAGAAGGGTTTCGAGTCGGGCTTTCTGCGCGTTCATCTGGGCGATGGTCTGCTCCAGGTGTCCCGCCGTCTGGTTCAGCGCGGCCGCCACGTCCTCGAGTTCGTCCCCGGTGCGCACGCGGATGCGTCTCGAACGGTCGCCGGACGAGAATTCCAGCGCCGCCTTCCGGATCTCCTCCAGGGGCTGGGTGACGTGGCGGGCGCGGATCGCCGTGCCGCCCAGCATCAGGAAGAACGCGGCGAACCCGGTGCCCCAGGTGATGGCCCGGACGCGGTTCAGCCTCTGTTCGAGGCTCGTCGCGGACATCGACGCGCGGACGACCCCGGCGATCCGCCCGTCCGATCGGACGGGGACCGCGCAGTACCGCTGGTCCTTTTTCACGGAGATGCTTCGCCGGTGCGAGAAACCCACCCGTCCGGCGAGCGCTTCCCTCACCTCCGGGTGGTTCGCGTGGTTTTCCAGCTCGGCCAGGTGTGCCGACCCCACTTCCGAATCGGCCGCGACCACGCCGTCGGGAAGAACGACCGTCAGCCGGGTGTCGAGGTCATTCGAAAGCCTGTCTCCTTCGCGCGCGATCAGATCCCGGTCGGGATTCGGGGCGGTCAGGAGCGGGCGGAACGCCTCGGCTGCGAGGAGGGCCTGTTTCTTCAGGCTCGCGTCCGCCTCTTCGGTCACGTACCGTTTGAACTGGAGGTACCCCGCCATCCCGGCGAAGGCCAGGGCGGCTCCGGTGATCACGAAGTAGGTCAGGAAGAACTTGGTGGCGATCGAGAGCCGTCCGCGCACGTCTTTCCCTCTTCCGCGGGGTAAGGTTTCGTTCCCGTTTTCGACCGGCCGGCCGTGTCCGCCGGGCGTCTCCGGCTGCGCCGATTATATCGCGACGGGCGGCGGGAGGGCGAATCGTGGCGTCGGGCGGCCTTCCCGCGAACGGAAACGCCGCGTCGGAAGCCGCGGGAGCGGGTGCCCTGCGGGACGGGGCGCTACCGTCCCCCACCTCGGGTTTTCCCCGGCGGGCCCGGAGGGCGGCCGTGCGCACCGCACCGGAACAGCGCCGCGATGGTCTTCCCGTCGCTGATCTCGCCGAGCATGGCCATCCGCCGTGCCCGTCCCAGGGGGATCCGCACCGTGGCGATGTCTTCGTACGGTTCCGGGCGGGCTTCCGCCTGCAGGAGCCCCCGCGCGAGGAAGAGGTGAATCGTCTCGTCGAAGACGCCCGGGGACGCGTGCAGGATCCCGAGCGACTCGACGGTGCGGGCCTGCAACCCCGTTTCCTCGGCGAGTTCGCGTCGTCCGCACGTCGCCGGGTCCTCGCCGGGCGAGAGGCGGCCGGCCGGCAGCTCGAGCAGGTGGACTCCCACCGCCGGCCGCAGCTGCCGAATCAGGGTGACGGTTCCGTCGTCGTGGAGCGGCAGAACGCCCACGCCGCCGGGGTGCTTCACGATCTGATAGACGTGCCACCCTTTGGCGCCGAACCGGACCTCCATCTCTTCCACTTCCACCACGAGACCCCGGAACAGTGTCCGATGCCGTCTGGTCTCCATACGCGGGCCTAAGTCCTCCTCGTCCGATCGGGGCCAAGCACGGGGCTGGCACTTCGAAGCATACCAGAAGGGAGGTCCGGATCGATCGGCCTTTCGCGGTCCAAAGGGCCCGGAGAAGCATGGACGGGGGGGCGCCCGCGTCGGGATGCGGGACCCGCGACCGCGGGGCGGTCATCGGGAATGCCAGCGCCGGCCCGCGGAGGCGCGCGGACGGGAGCCCGCGCCGCCTTCGGTTCAGGATGCCTTCAGGAGCTCGCCCTCGAGGCGTCCGAGGATCGAGGAGACCTGTTCTTCCCGCTTCTTCAGGATCCCGCGCATCGCACGGTTATCGGTCCTCGCGATCTCCATCAGAAGACCCGCGCGGTCCGCCTCCAGCATCTCCCGAAGCAGCTTCCTTTCCGGTTCGGTCAGATGGACTTCCATGAGGTCACCCCCTTCTCCCGCACGCAACGCCGGGCCGGACGGGAGCGTCAGGCGCGTTGGAACGCCACTTGTACGGCTTCATTGTATCGCCTTTTCGCACCCCCGTCGTCCCTGGGGAAAAGATTCACCCAGGAGGAGAATTTTTCCCCTCCCCGACGTGCGCGACCGACGGGCGCGCCTCCGGTTCTCGCTCGCTAAGCCATGAATTGGTAACGGCAATGTGTTTTGGTATCGTTATCGGCACGCACCTTGCTTCATCTGCAACTGTGGAGCGCGGGCGGGAAAGCCGCCTGAAAGGAGGTGCCGGGATGGCAACCGGATGTCCCGAATGCCGTCTGAACGGCCACGCGTACCACTGGAGTTGGTATTGCGGGGACAGGGTGTGCGACCGATGCATCAAGCACGAGACCCGCACCAAGTGCGCTTGCGGTTGGCCCGAAAGCCTGAGAAAGCACGACGGATCGCGCCGGGCCGGAGGCGATTCGTAAGTTCCCGTGTGCGTGCGGCGTGAAGGCGAGAAGGTCGCCGTGAAAGCCCCCGGGGCGAACGTGCGGCCCACGGGGTTATCATAGGCTCTCATGGTCGACGTGGTCGGAATCGGACTCAACGCGGTCGACTTCCTGTGTCTCCTCCCCCGGAATCCCGTGTCGGGCGAGAAGCTGCGAATGACCGGTTTCTTCCGGCAGGGAGGGGGGCAGGTCGCCACGGCGCTGACTGCGCTTTCCCGGTGGGGGCTGAAGACGTTGTACGTCGGAAGCGTCGGGGACGACGAACACGGGCGACTCTCCCGTCTCCTCCTCCGGAAAGAGCGGATCGACATTTCCCGCTTGCGGACCGTTCGCGGGGCCTCCACCCAATTCGCGGTCATCCTGGTCGACGGCGCTTCCGGAGAGCGTACGATCCTTTGGGACCGGGACGCTCGCTTGTCGATCCGCGCCGGCGACATTCCGCGGGGAGAGATCCGCCGGTCCCGATCCGTTCTGCTCGACGGTCATGACGTGCCCGCGTCGGTGGTCGCGGCGGGGATCGCGCGGAAGGCGGGGGTCCCCGTCGTCCTCGACGCGGAGAAGGTGCAGGACGGGACGGAGGCGATGCTTGCCCTTTGCGACCACATCGTCGCGGCCTCCTCGTTCGTCGAGCAGTTCCTTCCCGGGGCCGGTCCCGTATCCGCGCTCCGGGAGATCCACCGGCGTTTTTCGCCGCGCACGGCGACCGTGACTTTGGGGCCGGACGGCGCGGTCGGGTTCGACGGAAGGGAAGTGCTCCGGGTCCCGGGGATCCCGGTGAAGGCCGCCGACTCGACCGGAGCCGGCGACATCTTCCACGCGGGATTCCTGTTCGCCCTGCTCGCCGGGCGGTCGTTCGCGGCGACGCTTTCCTTCGCCAACGCCGCCGCGGCGCTTTCCTGCCGAAAGGTGGGGGGGCGCGCGGGAATTCCTTCCCTGCGCCAGGTCGCGGGCGCCGTTTCCCGGGCACGCCGCCCGGGCGCGCGGCGGTGAGGTCCGGCCGCCCCCGGGCCGGAACCGAAGGACCGTAGCCTGCGAGACCGGAGTCTAGGAGACCTTCTTCACCCGGTTTCTGCTTTCGGCGAGCGCTTCGCCGATCGTGCGGCAGAATGCAGGAAGATCGTCGGGTTTCCGCGATGTGACGAGGTTCCCGTCCCGCACCACCTCCCGGTCCTCGTAGGTCGCTCCCGCGTGCACGAGGTCGTCCCGGATCGCGAAGAATCCGGTCGCCCGTTTCCCCCGCAGCACGTCGGCCGACGCGAGCATCCAGCCCCCGTGACAGATCGCGGCGACGACCTTTCCCTGCCGGTCCGCGTTTCGGACGAGGTCGACCATCGCCTTGTGCCGCCGCATCCGGTCCGGCGCGTATCCGCCGGGGATGACGATCGCGTCGAAGTCGTCGGCGGTCGTCTGGTCCGCGCTCCGGTCGGGGGAAACCGGGTATCCGTGCTTCGAGGAGTACGTTGGTTCCCCCGCCCCCACGACCGTCACGGTCGCTCCGGCCTCGCGAAACCGGAGCACCGGGTACCATAACTCGAGGTCCTCGTACAGGTCCTCCGCAAGGACCGCGATCCGTTTTCCTGCAAGCTCCATGGCGCCGACCTCCCGGCGCGCCCGCGATATCGTGTCCGGGCGCAATCCGTCTGTTGGGAGTCCGGGGCGGGCGCAGCGGTTTCGCGCGGCGCACCGGATTCCCCCTCGGGGGCACGGGCCTATAGGACGGGGGACGCGTTCGACGGATCCCGGAGAGAGAAACGCGGTTACTTGCTGTGCCGGTAGAGGATGAGTCCGTGCGTGGGGTCGTAGGGAGATACGCCCACGGTGACGCTGTCCCCGCGGATGACGCGGATCTTGTACCGTTTGAGGGTCCCGCTCAGCTTGGCCGACAGGGTCATGCCGTTGTCGAGGGTGATGATGTAGTTTCCCCCACCCTTCGTGTCGGTGACGGTTCCTTCCAGCTTCGCCAGGTCCGCTTTGGCCACGAGACGCTCTCCTCAAAGGAATACGCCGCTTCCGTTACGGAGGCTTCTAGTCTATCACCTTTTTTGGCACTCCGGCGCCGGCACCGCCTTTATGTCAGCGGCACGCCGTCCAGACCGACCTCCTTGGTGCCGACCACCCGGTTCCGCCCCAGCTCCTTCGCTTCGTACAGGCTCCGGTCCGCGGCGCTCAGGAGCTCGGTCGTCGAGTTCCCGTCGGCCGGATAGGCGGCGACCCCGATACTGACCGTGACCCGCAGGGGGTCTTTGCGGCCCGGAATCTGGAACTCCGCCGATTCGACGGCGGCCCGGAGCTTTTCCGCGAAGGTCAGCGCGTCCGCCTTCTCCGACGACGTGAGCAGCACGGCGAACTCCTCACCCCCGTATCGGGCAGCCAGATCGATCGCCCGGACGTTGTCGCGGAGAATCCGCCCCAGCCCGATCAGGATGAGGTCTCCGGCCTGGTGTCCGTGCGTGTCGTTGACTTTTTTGAAGTGATCGATGTCGAGGAGAAGAAGCGCGAGAAAATGGTCGTAATTCCGGGTCTTGCGCATCTCCATCTCGAACCGCCGGGCGAAATGGCCCCGCGTGTGCACCTTGGTCAGCGGGTCCACCGATGCGCTGTGCTCCACCGTTTCAATGGTGGTGGCGTTCTCGAACGCGCCGCCGACGAGGTCCGCGATCATCGACGCGAAGGGCGTCTCGCGGCTCAGACTCACGAGCTCCGACACCACCACGAGGGCCCCCACGATCTTCGAGCCGACGACCACCGGCGCGACGAGATCCGGCGTCACCCCGTTCTTTTCGATCGACTCGATGCCCGTCGGCCACTTCCCCCGGGTTGCGAGGAATTCCTCCCGCGTCGTGACGATTCCGTTGTGGAAGGCCATCCCCAGGATGCCTTCGTCGGCGGCGAGCCGGATCTTCCCCTTCCACCCGGCTGAAAAACCGACCCCTTCGACCAACGTGAACCGCTTGTCTCCGCCCCCCGCGGCGGCGAAGAACCCCGCGTGCGAGGCGTGGAAGAACTCCTTGGTGAGCCGCGTGGCGATCGCGGGAATGGCCTGGGGCGTAAGCCTGCCGCTCAGCTTCCGCACGACCATCGGGATCTTGGCGGCGATGTCCTTCTTTCGGGAAAGATCGTTTTGCGTCCGGGTCAGTTCCTGAGAGAGATCCTTGGCGTGACGCCGAAGGCGTTCGATCTCCGTGCCCAGTTTGGCATCCCTGGAGCGGTGCAGTCCCCATCCGAGGATGAGTCCCAGGATGGTGCCCAGCATCGCGACAACGGCAAGCAGGGAAGGGAGCAGTCCTTGGTCCATGAATCTCGCTGCGCTCTTTAGTTTACGGGCACGCCCGAAAGTTCGGGGGCACCCGACCCGCCAATTCCGATCATGTTACCAATTCCCGCGGAAGGAGGAAATATTCCATCGGCCCGACGCGGGGGGGGCGCCGATTTTGCCCCTGAGCCCGGGTGCCGGTAGAATGGACCGTCGGGAGTGAAACAGATCGGCCGGGGCGTCGTGCGCAAAGCGGTTTCCCGGCGTGGGAGACCGGGCTACGGATCGAACGGGTCGCGACGGGAGGAGGATCGGTGGATCGGCCGACCGGCTGCGTGTCAGGCTCTCGTCGTGCGACATCTGCCCCCGGATGTGCCGGGTGGACCGGACGGAGGGCGAACGGGGGGTGTGCCGGGTGGGGGCGAAGGCCCCGGTGGCCTCCTTCGGGCCCCACTTCGGCGAAGAAGCGCCGCTCGTGGGAATCCGCGGCTCGGGGACGGTATTCTTTTCCGGCTGCAACCTCCAGTGCGCCTTTTGCCAGAACTACGGGATCAGCCGTTTCGACGACGGCGACGAGGTTGAAGCCGAGAGGCTCGCCGGCATCTTCCTGTCGCTCCAGGCGACGGGGTGCCATAATCTGAACCTGGTCACGCCTACCCACGTCACGCCCCAGATCGTCGAGGCGCTCGCGATTGCCGTGCCGCGGGGTCTGTCGATCCCCGTGGTGTACAACTGCGGCGGGTACGAGAGCGTCGAAACGCTTGCGGAACTGGAGGGTTTGGTGGACATCTACATGCCGGACGTCAAGTTCCTCGACGCGGGACCGGCGCAGCGGTACTGCGCCGCGCCGGACTACCCGGAGGTGGTGCGCGCTGCCGTGCGGGAGATGGCCCGACAGGTGGGGCCCCTGGTCCTCGACCGGCACGGGATCGTCCGCCGCGGGGTCCTCGTCCGCCATCTCGTGATGCCCGGAGAGGTCTCGACGACCCGGAACGTGATCGACTTTCTGGCGGATGAGATCGGGCGGGACACCTATCTGAACCTGATGGACCAGTACCGCCCCTGCGGGCGGTCGTTCGATTTTCCGGAAATCGCGTGGCGCACGTCTCCCGGCGAGTGGCGGAAAGCCCGGGAGTACGCCCTGGAAAAGGGTCTGACGCGCCTGGACGGGAGGTAGGAAACGAGGGCGGCAAGGTCGGCACCCCGGGGAAGGCGACCGGGGGCGCCCCGGTGTCAGGGCCGCCTTGACACCGCTTGGCCGGGGTTGGTACAGTGAGAGTTAGCACTCGGATGGTTCGAGTGCTAACCTGTTTGCCGGGAAGGAACTTGTGACGGCGGTACTGGACGAACGCGGCGCCGGCGTGCTTCGCCTCGTCGTCGAGGATTACATCGAAACGGCTCAGCCCGTCGGGTCGCGGACCATCTCCAAACGAATGGCGCAGGCGCTGTCGCCCGCAACGATCCGGAACATCATGGCGGACCTGGAGGAGGCGGGCTATCTGTGCCAGCCGCACACCTCGGCGGGGCGCGTCCCCACCGGTGCGGGTTTCCGCTACTACGTCAACTACCTTCTCACCCGGCGTCAGCTCGCCGGTTCCGAGCGCGACGTTCTTCAGAAGATGGCGGGGGAGGTCGCCGGCGCCGACGACATCGTGCGGCACGCGAGCCGCCTGCTTTCGGGCCTTTCCCGGCATGCCAGCGTGGTGGTCGTCTCCCAGTCCGCGCACCAGGAGCTTCGATCGATCAGCCTGCTTCGGGCCTCAAGCGACCGGCTGCTCCTGGTGGCCGTTCTCCGGGGCGGCTGGGTGCAGAACCGCCTCATCGAGGACGAGCCGGGTCTGTCGAACGACGAGCTGGAGAAGGTCAACGCGTACCTGAACGAGATGGCGGTGGGACTCACCCTTCCCCAGCTGCGTGCCCGAATCCTGAACGAGATGAGGAAGGAGAAGGCCCGCTGCGACCGGCTGATGCGAAGGGCGCTGCAGCTCGGCTCCAAGGGGCTCGCCGACACGCTGCCAGGCGAAGTCTACGTCGAGGGGAGGGCGCACATTCTCGATCAGCCGGAGTTCGCCGAAGACGTGCAGAAGGTTCGGCAGATCCTGCGCGCGTTCGAAGAGAAGAGCGTCATCCTGCGGCTGCTCGACGCGGCCTTGGACAGCGAGGCCATCCAGGTTTCGATCGGCGCCGAGAACCCCGTGGGAGGACTGCCCGACATCTCGGTGGTCGCTTCGGGATACGGCCATGGCGACGCCGCGATGGGAAGCATCGGGCTCATCGGCCCCGTTCGCATGGACTATTCGCGGGTCATTCCCCTCGTCGAATACACGGCCCGCGTCTTGAGTTCTGTTCTGGAGTACCGGTAACGCACCCTTCTTGGTCCGACGGCACAATCCAATTTTGGGGGTCCAATCTTGCGGAGCGAGGAAACGGACATGACGGACAAGGAAAACGGCCCGGCGAAGGAATCCGGGGAGCCCGTCGCCGACGAGCGTGTGTCCGCGGAGGAAGCGGAGGAACGGCGGGAGCCCGCCGCCCCGGAGGAGGACGAGCTGGAGCGGCTGAAACGCCGGCTGGCGTATCTCGCCGCCGAATTCGACAACTTCCGCAAGCGGGCGGCGCGGGAGCACGAGGCGATCGTCTCCTTTGGCAACGAGCGGATCCTTCTGGCGATCCTGCCGTTCCTGGACAATCTGGAACGGGCCCTTTCCCAGGCCGAGGGCGCCGGGGCGGCAGACGCCTTCGTGTCCGGCGTCCGAATGACGTACGAGCAGCTCGTCGCCGAACTCCGGAAATTCGGCCTCGAGCAGATCGACGCCGTGGGGAAGGTCTTCGACCCGAATCTCCACGAGGCGATCGCCCGGGTCGCCACGGACGAGGAGGCGGAGAACACGGTGAAGGACGAAGCCCGGAAGGGATACCTTTTGAACGGACGCCTCCTGCGGCCGGCCCAGGTGACCGTCGCGCACGGAGGTCGGGCGGGCGACGCGCCCCCGGAATCCGGGCAGGGGAGCGCAGATGGCGCAGCGTGACTTTTACGAAATCCTCGGCGTGGAAAGAGGCTGTACGATCGAGGACCTGAAGAAGGCCTACCGGCGGCTCGCGCTTCAGTACCACCCGGACCGAAATCCGGGAAGCCAGGAGTCCGAGGACCGGTTCAAGGAGATCAACGAAGCGTATTCGGTCCTTTCGGACCCGCAGCGCCGGGAGCAATACGACCTGTACGGCAATGCGGGGCCGGCCGGCCGCGGCTTCGAAGGGTTCGGCTTCGGAGGGGTGGAGGACCTCCTGAGCGAATTTTTCGGGTTTGGCTCCGTGTTCGGCGGAGCGCGCACCCGGGCGCGGCGGGGCGAGGATCTGCGGTACAACCTCGCCGTCACCTTCGAGGAAGCGGTGTTCGGAGCCGAGAAGGAGATCGTCGTTCCCCGGACGGGGCTGTGCCGCGAGTGCTCGGGGACGGGGGCCAAAAAGGGGACGCGCCCGGAGAAGTGCGGCGCCTGCCAGGGCCGGGGGCAGGTGACGGTGCAGCAGGGGTTTTTCTCGCTTTCGCGGACCTGCGGGCGGTGCCGGGGAACCGGCGAAGTGATCAAGGAGCATTGTCCGGCGTGCGCCGGGAGCGGAACGGTGCAGGAGAGGAGGTCGCTCACCGTCAAGATTCCGCCGGGCGTGGACAACGAGACCCGACTCAAGCTCCGGGGAGAGGGCGAGGCCGGGCGCGGCGGCGCTCCGGCCGGCGACCTCTACGTCGTCCTCTCCGTGCGGCAGCACCCCTTCTTCGCGCGGAAGGGGTCGGATCTGTTCTGCGAGGTGCCGATCACCTTCTCGCAGGCGGCGCTCGGAAGCGAGATCGAGGTGCCCACGCTTGCGGGCAGAAGGAAGCTGTCCATTCCGCCGGGAACCCCCTCCGACCACGAGTTGGTTCTCCGCGGCGAAGGGGTCGCCGCGGTTCACTCCCACCGGCGCGGCAACCTCGTGGTGCGCGTGGTGATCGACGTGCCCAAGAAGCTTTCCAAGCGCCAGAGGGAGCTGCTGACCGAGTTCCAGCAGATCTCGGACGAGTCGCCGGGGTCGGCCTCACGCACGTTTTTCGAGAAGGTCAAGGAGATCTTCGGGTGACGCGCTCGCTTCGCGGAGCTCGCGCTGCGCGGGCCGTCCTGTGCGCCCTCCTGCTGGGGGCGCTCTCCGCCGCCCCGGTCCGGGCGGAAGAACCGCCGCCGCCGTTTCTGGGGCCGCAGGCCGAAACGGTGCCGGTCGAACACCCGGGCGCCCCGGCGCAGCAGGCGTCCCCGCCGGGAAAGACCGCGGTTCCCTTGCGGCTCCTGTGGTCGGCGGAAACGGAGTTCCGGTCCGGAGATCCGGCCGTCGCGCTCTCCCGGTTTCTCGATCTCGCCTACAACTATGCCGACGATGAGCGCAAGGGGTTCGTCTGGATGCGCGTCGGCGAGCTTCTCCTGTCGCGGCAGGACCTCAAGCAGGCGCTGGAAGCGGCGGACAAGGCGATCGGCCTGACGCACGCGCGATTCCTGGCCCTTTCCGCGATGGACCTGAAGCTCCGGATCGAAGAAAAGCTCGGGCGGAAGACCGAGGTCCGCCAGATCGCGGAATATCTGCTCGGACAGGGGTTTCTCGGTGCGGATCCGTCGGACCTCCTCGGGAAAATGGCCCGCGTGGACGGCCAGGACGGGAAGATCCCGCTCGCGCTGTCGGAGTACCGCCGCGCGATCGCCGCGGCGCCCGGCCCCGTCCAGGCGTTGCGCCTGCGGGTCGATCGGAATGCGCTGATCGACGCGCAGGGGAGCCTGTTCACGCTGTGGGAGGCGGCGGAGGCGGAAGGAGACGCCGAGGCGCGGACCCGTCTGTACCTGCAGCTCGGGCGGACCGCCGTGCGCAAGGGATTCTTCGGGATGGGGGCGTTCGCGCTCGACGAGGCGTCCCGGGGAGAGGGGACCCCGGCCGAGGAAGCCGTCCGGCAGCGCTCCCGGGTCGAAACGATTCTGCTCTCCCATCCCCGGATCGTGGGGCTCGTTCCGTTGAGCGGAAAGTACGCGGACATGGGGTTCGCCCTTCTCGCGGGGGCGGAAGTCGCCCTGCACCGGTCGCGCGTTCCGCAGACCGACCTCCTGTTTCCCGTGCTGCGGTGGGTCGATACGAAGGGGGACCCCGCGGCGGCCCGGGCCGGGTACCTGGCCGCCTCCCGGGACCGGTCGGTGATCGGATTCATCGGCCCACTCACCGGGGAGGAAGGGTACTCCATCGGCATCGCGTTCACGCCGGAATCCCCGCCGGTGCTCTACCTGGGGCAGAAGAGCATCCCGCAGCATCCGTTCCTCTACCGCTTCGGACTGAGCCCGGGGCAGGAAGCGCGGGCCGTCCTGTCCCACCTCGCGAAGACCGGTCGGACCGATCTGATTCTTCTCTACCCCGCGAACGGGTATGGCCGGGGGTTCGCGGACGCCGTCGCGTCGGCCGCCGGCGAAACCGGCGTGCGGGTGGCGCGTTCGCTCTCCTATCCTCCGGGCACCAACGATTTCACCGACG
>CAYWOT010000020.1:0-3237 GCA_964459975.1 uncultured bacterium | reverse complement strand
CTCTTAGGAGCCATCAATTGTCTTCTCGTGGTCGCGGTCGGAAGCCGGGCGTTTTCGACCCGGCCTTCCGGGACGGAAAAGGGCGAGGCGATGAAGTTGTCGCAGGACGCGATCGTGATCGCGGACCGGTGGGAGCGGGTCTTTCTCCTGGCGTCCCAGCTCCGATACTACGACGTGTACGTCCCCCTGGCCGGATTTTCGGGATGGAACGACGCGGAGCTTCTGAAGAAGGCGGGGAACGCCCTGGACAACTCCGTATTCTCCGTCGACTACGCCCGGTCGATTCCCGGCTACCTCGCGGAGGACTTTCGCAAGGAGTACCGGGACGCCCTGGAGCGCTCTCCCTCCCGGTTCGGCGCGGTCGGGTACGACGCCGCCCTTTTTCTCGCCGATTCGTTCGGCGTCGAGGCGGCGAACGAATTCCTTCCCGCAGGGGCGCGGACGCGCGAAGGGATCACCCTGCTCAAGACGTTTCGGGGGGTGACGGGAACGTTCCGGTTCGAGCCCGACGGGCGGATGCGGCGCGAGGTGACCCTGCTGCAGGTGAAAGGCGGGAGCTTCGTCCCGGTCCCGGACCTGTAGCGTTGGCCGTGAGCGGCACGGGCCTTACGGAGGCGGTCCGGCAGGCGTTTTCGGCGGGCGGCCCGCTGGCCCGCGCGCTTCCCGGCTTCGAGCCCAGGCCGGGCCAGGTGCGCCTCGCCGTGGCATGGGCCGGCGCGCTCGCCCGCGGGGAGATCCTGGTGGCAGAGGCCGGGACGGGCAGCGGAAAGACGCTCGCCTACCTCGTTCCGTCCCTCCTCTCTGGACAACGGACGATCGTGTCGACGGCCACCAAGACCCTCCAGCACCAGATCATCGAGAACGACGTCCCCCTCGTCCGGGAGGCGCTGGGGATTCCATTTTCGTGCGTTGTGGCGAAGGGACGGGGAAACTACCTCTGCCGCCGGCGGTGGAATCGATTCGTCGCGGAGCCGCTGTTCGAATTCGCCCGCGAAGCCGATTATTTCGCGCAGATGCGCCGGTTCGTCGAGACGACCCGGACCGGCGACCTGTCGGAGTGTCCGGGAATCCCCGACGACTTTCACGCCTGGTCGGAAGTGAACGCAAGGAGCGAGACCTGCGACGCGGGCGCGTGCCGGGAGGCGCAGGGGTGCTTCCTCGCGGATGTGCGCCGCCGCGCCCAGTCCGCGGACCTGGTCGTCGTGAACCATCATCTCTACTTTGCCGACCTCGCGGTCCGGATCCGGAAGGAGGCGGACACGGGTTCGGACGGGCGGGCGGCGGGGGACGTGCTGCCTGCCTCCGACGCCGTGATTTTCGACGAGGCACACGGCATCGAGGAGACCGCGGCCACGTTTTTCGGGGTGTCCGTTTCGGCTGCCAGGGTCCAGGATCTACTTCGGGACCTCAAGCGCGCCGCGGCGAGGGACGAGAGCTCGTGGCGTCTGGTATCCCCGGCCGTGGAAGAGTTTCGGCGCGCCGCCGACGTTTGTTTTCGCTCCGCGGGAAGCGGGGAGGGGCGGTTCCTTCTCCCCGGGCCCGGATCCGACCGGACGTTCGACCGGCTCTCCGCGGATCTCGAGAGGGCGGCGGGGGAGCTGTCGCAGGCTGTGGCCGCGGCGCCGGCGGCGCCGGGCGCCGATTCGGCGCGAGAGGCGGAAATCCTGATGCGCCGCGTCGACTCCTTCGCGTCGGACTTTGCGTCGCTTCGCGGGGCGGATCCGGCCGCGGGCGTGGCGTGGGGCGAGCGCAGGGGGAACGCCGTAGCGCTCCGGAGAACCCCCGTCGAGATCGCGCCGCTACTGGCGGGGGGACTGTGGCGGGAAGACTTCCCGGTGCTCCTGACGTCGGCGACGCTTTCCGTTTCGCGGACGCTGTCCTATTTCCGCGAACGGGTGGGCCTTGCGGAGGTTGATGCCGCGGAATTGATCGTGGATAATGAGTTTGCCTTCGCGGAGCAGGCGCTCGTATATGTGCCGGACGGTCTTCCGGACCCCGGCGACGAGGCGTTCCCCGGCGCTGCCGCCCGGGAAACCGCGGAGGTTCTTCGCGTATCCGGCGGCGGGGCGCTCGTCCTGTGCACGAGTTACCGGACGCTCGGGGCGATGGCGGAAGGGCTGCGGGGCCGCATTCCGCACACGCTGCTGGTGCAGGGCGAAGCACCGCGGACGGCGCTGCTCCGGGCCTTCCGGGAGGAGGCCGACGCAGTCCTGATCGGCACCGGGACGTTCTGGGAGGGGATCGACGTGCCCGGAGAAGCGCTCCGGTGCGTAGTGATCGACAAGCTTCCGTTCGCTCCGCCGGGCGATCCCGTGGTGACGGCGCGCATGCAGGCGATTGGGGCCAGGGGCGGAGATCCCTTTTCCGAATACCAGGTCCCCGAAGCGGTCCTGGCGCTGCGGCAGGGAATCGGCCGCCTTCTGCGCAGGCGCGATGATTTCGGAGTCGTCGCCCTGCTGGACCGAAGGGTGTTCACGCGGGGATACGGCGCGCTGTTCCGGGACAATCTGCCGGGGATGCCGTGGACGCGGGAGCGGTCGTCGGTGGCGGCGTTCTTCCGCCGGTTTCGGTAACCGGCCGCGGAAACGCAGGTGGAGAGGGAGGACGGGATGATACGAAAGGCGGTATTCCCGGCGGCCGGCTTCGGCACGCGGTTTCTGCCGGTGACCAAGGCGTCCCCCAAGGAGATGCTCCCGCTCGTGGACAAGCCGCTCATTCAGCACGGGGTGGAGGAGGCGTGCGCCGCCGGCGTCCGGGACATGATCATCGTCACCGGCCGGGGGAAGCACGCGATCGAGGACTATTTCGACGTCGCGTACGAGCTGGAAGCCCTCCTGGAGCGGAAGGGGGACGGCGGCCAGCTCGGGCTCATCCGGTCGATCGCCGACATGGCCGACTTCTTCTACGTCCGGCAGAACATGCCCCTCGGCCTGGGTCACGCCGTCCTCCGCGCCATGGACCTCGTCGGGGAGGAGCCGTTCGCCGTCGTGCTCGCCGACGACGTGATCGACTCGAAGGTCCCGGTGCTGCGCCAGATGCTTGCCGTCGGCGAGCGGTACAGCGGCGACTCGGTCCTCGCTCTCCAACGGGTGCCGCGGGACCAGGTTTCCCGGTACGGCATCGTAAAAGGGAAACGCATTGCGCCGGGCGTCCACGAGGTCGTGGACCTGGTGGAAAAGCCCAGTCCCGCGAAGGCGCCGTCGAACCTGGCCGTCATCGGCCGCTACATTCTGTCTC
>CAYWOT010000019.1:14391-17725 GCA_964459975.1 uncultured bacterium | reverse complement strand
TCCCCGAGCCCGCTGCCGATCTGCGGAAGCTTGCCCGCGCCGAACAGAAGCACGACGATCACGAGGATGATCAGCAGTTCCGGAATGCCGAGTCCAAACATTACCCCCTCCTGACGCTCCCAAGGCCTACTTATGCAGCATATCACAGCCGCGCCCCTTTAGCGCTCGCGGATCGTCTCCTCCACCGCCACTCCGAAATGCCGGCCCGCCTTCTCCTCCGCGAGAAGGACCGGATCCCCCACGGACAAGGCCGCGACGGAGACCGAGCCGCCGTCGGGGCGCGCCAGGCGGATCGTCTCGGCATTCTGCAGGATGACGGAGTACGTCCCGCCTCCGGGGGCCTCCGCGCGGATGAGCAGCAGCGGCCTGCGCTCCACCTTCACGCGGCCGACGGCCGCCGCCTCCGCGTCTCCGCGGCCGTTCACCAGGAGCACCTCGGCGCCCGCGGACAGCTCCGACAGGTACCCCGTCCGCCCGCCCGGAAGTCGGCAGTAGGAATGGACCGCTCCGGCGTTGACGCGGAAGGGCCGCGGTAAAACGTAGGGATTCCGGACGTTTTCGGCGCACACGAGGAACATCCCCGCGCTTGAGTTGCCCACCAGCATCCCGCAGCTCCCCTCAATCAGCGAACACGTGTCCACGCAAACGCGGTCCCCCGTTCCAAGGGAGGTGATCCCGGAAACCCGGGCGGAGAGCAGGGGCACCGTCCCCCGATCGCTGCGGGCCGCCGCGGCCAGCTCCCGCATCGCCCCCGGGGAGTCCGCCTCGAACACGATTCCGTGGACGCCCCGCTCGAGGACCCCCCGGTAGAGCGCGACCTCTTCGGGCGTACGCGCCACCGCGAGGATCTTCCTCCCGTGGGCGACGAGATTCTCGAGCGGGATCACTTCGTTTTTCTGAGGTCGGACGACCCAGACGGTTTCGGGTGGCGACGACAGGACGGCTGCTTCGTCCTCCTTCCCCCGCATCCGGACCACCCGGAAGTCCCGTCCCTCGCGCAGGTCCCCCTCCGCGCACGCCACCGTCACCCGCCCGAGCTGCCGCGCGGCGTCCCGGCATTCGTCCGGCACCCACAGCGTTTCCACGCCCGACTCGAGCGCGGCAATCGCGACGTCCTTGTCCCACGGGATGATCCGCGCCCAGAGCGTCCGGTCCGTCACGGCTCGCCCCGCGCGAGGATGCCGGCGGCCTCCGCCGGAGACGCCCCGCCGTGGACGATCGCCGAGATCGCCCGGACCATGGCCGCCGGGCGGGCGTGCTGGAACACGTTGCGCCCGATCGACGCGCCGGCCCCCCCCGCGTCCATGGCGCCCTTAACCATCCGGAACACCTCGTCGTCGCTCTCCATCTTCTCTCCGCCCGCGATCACGACGGGTGAGCCACATCCCTGGACCACCTCCCGGAACGTCTCGACGTCCCCCGTGTAGGGCACCTTGACGATGTCGGCCCCCATCTCCGCGCCCACGCGCGCGGCATGGCGGACGTACCGGACGTCGTATTCGTTCCGGATCTTGGGCCCGCGCGTGTAAATCATGGCGAGCAGCGGCATCCCCCACTCGTGGCAGCTCGTGGACACCGTGCCGAAATCGCGGAGCATGGACGCCTCGTCTTCGGCTCCCAGGTTCACGTGGATCGACACGGCGTCGGCCCCCATCCGGAGCGCGTCCTCCACGGTGGCCACCAGCACCTTGCGGTTGGAGTCCGGGGACAGGGTCGTGCTCGCGGAGAGGTGCAGAATCAGCCCGAGGTCCTTTCCGTAGCCGCGGTGTCCGAACATGGCGGCCCCACGGTGGACGACGGCGGCATTTGCGCCCCCCTCCGCAATCAGGTTCGCGGCGGGCGGAATCTGGACGAGGCCGGGGATCGGCCCGACCGTCATGCCGTGGTCCAGCGGGACGATCACCGTCCGCCGGGTGTTCCGGTCAACGATCCTCTCGAGGCGGACCTTCTTGCCGATCATCGTTCTGCCGCCTTGCCTCCTCCCGAACTCCTAGCTGTACGCGCCCCGGACCTTGAGGAGCTCGTTCAGGTAACTCGCGCTGTCCGCGAATTTGAGAGCTTCCTCGTAGGTCACCTTGCCGGACGCAATGAGGTCGGCGAGCGTCCAGTCGATGCTCACCAGCTCCTCGACGTTCGTCTGCATCATGGGCCTCAGGAGGTGGATCTTGCCTTCCCGGATCGCGTTCCGGACGCGCAGCGACGAGCTCATCCGCTCCCACGCCAGGACCCGGCCGCTTCCGGACGTTCGCCGGAGGAGGCGCTGCGAGAACACCACCAGGAGGCAGTCGGAGAGCTGGGCGCGAATCTGCGCCTGCTGGCTCGACGGGAAGCTGTCGATGATCCGGTCCGCGGTGGCCGTCGCGTTCATGGAGTGCATGGTCGCCATGACGAGGTGGCCGGTTTCCGCCGCCGACAGCGCGATGGAAAAGCTCTCGTAGTCGCGCAGCTCGCCGATGACGATGACGTCCGGGTTCTGGCGGAAGATGTGGCGGAGCCCGTCCGAGAAGGACAGGGTGTCGGTTCCCACCTCGCGCTGGTTCACGTTCGAGTTCTTGTGCCGGTGCGTGTACTCGATCGGGTCCTCGATCGTGATGATGTTCGCCTTGCGCTCCCGGTTGATCGTGTCCACGAGGTTCGCCATCGTCGTGGTCTTGCCGTGCCCGTTCGGCCCGGTGATCAGGATCAGCCCCTGCTTCCGCAGGGCGTATTCGACGAGAAAGTCCGGGAGGCCGAGCTCGGCGGCGGTGGGCACCCGGTCCGCGACGTGGCGGGCGGCAAAGGCGATCGAGCCGCGCTGCCGGTACACGTTGCAGCGGAACCGGCCGACGCCGTCAAGGGAGTAGGCGAAATCCAGTTCGAGGTTCTCCTGGAAGAGCCGCCTCTGTTCGGAGGTCAGGATGCCGTGCACCATGGACTCGACCTCGGGGGGCTTGAGCGACGGAATGTCCAGTCGCTTCATCTCTCCGTCCACCCGGACCGAGGGAATCGCCCCGGCGGAGATGTGCAGGTCCTGCCCGTGCACCGACACGAGGGCCTTGAGAAACCCCGTCATGCCGTTCTCCGCCTGGATGCGCCGCTGCGGCTTTCCCGCGCTGACCCTCAGGGTATCCGCCGCGTATCCGGCCGTCTTGAAGTGGTTGAGCGCGAGGTCGAAATGGGAGGCGGAGAGAATCACCGCCTTGGTGGCGTGCCCCGACTGGAACTCCACTTCGGACAGGGCCTGCAGGTCCGTCGGATCCACCATCCCGACGACCAGCTTCTTCCCCTCGAACCCGATGGGCAGCAACCTCCGCGACCGCACCGTTTCGAGTTGAACGAGGCGCTGGATCGAGGC
>CAYWOT010000019.1:0-14381 GCA_964459975.1 uncultured bacterium | reverse complement strand
ACGTGCTGCAGCCCCGTCTGCTCGGAGAGGGCGTTGAGCAGGGTCTCCTCGTTGATGTACCCGAGCCGGATGAGGTTCTCCCCGAGCGTTCCCCCGAGCTGACTCTGACCGCTCAAACCTGCCCTGAGCTGATCTTCCGTGATCAGCCCCGACGCGACGAGAATTTCCCCGATCTTGATCTTCCGGTTCGTCATCGCTCCTCCCGGGTTTCCTTAACTTCCGGAACATGAGGGCATTTTTTCCCAATCTATCCCAAGCGGCGGAAGGGGAGCAAGGCCATTTTCGGCTTCCGGGGGTTTTGCCCCCGCGGTCATTCGGGCCGGACGCCGGGCGCCCGGCCCGAACAGGCCGGCGCGAGGGGGCACCGGCGGCAGACGCCGCGGGAACGCGCCGTGCAATGCTTCAGGATCCCGATCCGGGTCAGGGCGTAGTCGAACCGGACCGGATCCTCCGGACAGACCGACCGGAACGCGCCGGTGATCTCCTCGGCCGTCTTCCAGTCCGGCGCGGTCCGGGCCGAAAGCCCGAGGCACCGCCCCAGCCTCGCCATGTGGGTGTCCAGGGGAACGATCAGGTACCGCGGCGCAACCGCCGTCCACAGGCCGAGATCGACCCCGTCGTCCCTCCGCACCATCCACCGCAGAAACAGGTTGTGCCGCTTGCACGCGGAGCCCTTCCGGGGATCGGGAAAGAGGAAATCCCGCTCCCGCGGAAGCGGATCGCCCCAGGCGACGCGGAACGCCTCGAGAAACCGGGAAAACCCCTTCCGCACGTCGGGCTCCCCGGCGGTCATCCCCAGCCGGTAGAGCGCCTCGAGCGACCCGTGCTCCCGCAGGGCGGCGCGGACGCACAGAAGAAACCGGTGGACACCCGCCCCGGAGATGAATCGATGGGACAAACCCGCCACCCGCGACGCCGCGACGGGCCGACGCGCCGTCAGCGCCGCATGCGGCGAAGGGGTGAGAACCCCGAACAGCTTCTCGAGGAACCGGAGGATCTGGGAGACGTTGCCGAAGGCAAAAGAAGCCGCCACGAACGCGGCCGCCTCCGCATCCTTCGGGTCGCGGAACCGGCGGGGGAACACAACCGGGTCCCGCGACGGTTCGCAGGCCCCGTACGCGCGGAGGGACGCCGCCAGCGCCTCGCGAAGGAGTTCGGGGCCGGCTACGGAATGACCTTGTTCAGCGGGTACTCGACCAGCCCCGAAGCGCCCGCGTGCTTCAGGACGGGGATCAGCTCCCGGACGGTCTTCTCGTCGACGATCACTTCCAGGCTGAACCAGCCCGCCTCGCTCAGCGAGGAGATCGTGGGGTTCTGGAGTGCGGGGAGCACCTTGAGCACGGCGTCGAGGTCGGAGCGTTCCACGTTCATCTTGAGGCCCACTTTTTCCTCGGCCCGCAGGGCGCCGGTCAGAAGCATCGCGATGTTTTCGATCTTCTTGCGCTTCCACGGATCCTTCCATGCGTCCCGGTTGGCGATCAGGACGGTCGTCGACTCGAGGATCGTGTCCACGATCCGCAGGTTGTTCGCGCGGAGCGTGCTGCCGGTCTCGGTCAGCTCGACGATCGCGTCGGCGAGGCGCGGGGCCTTTACCTCGGTCGCGCCCCAGGAGAATTCGACGTTCGCCGCAATTCCCCTCTCCTTGAGGTAGCGGCGGGTGTACTGGACGAGCTCGGTGGCCACTCGCTTGCCGTCCAGGTCCTCGATCTTCCGGATCGACGATTCGCCGGGAACGGCCACCACCCACCGGACCGCTCGCAGCCCCCCCTTCGCGTACTGCAGGGGGCAGACCTCCCGGACCTTCGCATTCTGCTCCTGCACCCAGTCCCGGCCGGTCAGGCCGACGTCGAGGATGCCGTCCTGCACGTAACGCGCCATTTCCTGGGCGCGGATCAGCAGCCCCGACAGCTCGTCGTCGTCGATGGACGGAATGTAGCTGCGGGATCCCACCGTGATGGAAAACCCCGCCTTACGGAAGAGCTGGATCGTGGACTCCTGCAAGCTTCCCTTCGGAAGGCCGATATTCAGGACGTTCCCCGACTTCTGTCTCATGGCGAGCCCCTCGCGATCCCGGAGTCAAACCCGATATACTACTCGGACTGCGCGGCTCTGGCAATCGCTCAGTGCCGGCGCCTAAGGCGAGCCGAAGGGCGTGGAAGACCGCGCGGACGGGACCGGACGTGAGGCAAACCGACGCACTGATCCTGCTGGCGAAGGCTCCCGTACCGGGGGGTGTCAAGACCCGCCTGTGCCCGCCCTTGACCCCCGCCGGCGCAGCCGCCTTCTACGCCTGTCTCCTCGAGGACACCGCGGCGGAGATGGCCCGCGTCGCCGACGCGCACCGGTTCCTGTTCCATGCGCCTCCCGCAGGCAGGCGGTTCTTCCGCGGCGGATCCTACTCCCGCTTCGAGCTGCTCCCCCAGTCCGGCCGGGACCTGGGCGAACGAATGGAGAACGCGTTCGCGGCGGCCTTCGGGAGGGGGTTCGCCCGGGTCGTTCTCGTCGGCGCGGACTGCCCGGTTCTCACCGCGGCGCGGGTCCGATCGGCGCTTCGGGAACTCGGCGCGTCAGCGCGCGCGGTCTTCGGGCCGAGCCGGGACGGTGGGTTCTACCTCGTCGCGCTGTCTACGCCCGCCCCTTCGCTGTTCCGGGGCACGCGGTGGGGGACGGCCTCGGTCCTGGCGTCGGTCGTCTCCCGCTGCCGGGACGCGGGCCTCCCGTACGCGCTTCTGTCGCCGGGCTTCGACGTGGACACGGCGGCCGACCTCTCCGCATTGCGGGACTGGGCCGGCGAGCGGTCCTCCCCGGCATGCCCGCGGACCCGGCGGTGGCTCACCGCCTTCGGGGGCGGATGAGCTTTCGGCCCATTCCCAGATCCACGATCCGGGTCGAGAGGACGATTTCGCGGAGGCCGCCGGCCGGCACCGCGATCGTGAACGACCCGCTCTCGTTCCGCAGGAGGGCCCCTTCGCCGCGGAACTCGGTCTTCGGAAACACCGTCCTGCGCTCCCTGCGCCCGTCCCGGAACGCGAGCTCCACCACGACGCCGATCGACCGGAGCGAGAAATCGGGGATGTCGGTCCCCCGATTGGTCACGGTACCCCGGAGAACGATCTGGTCCCCGTCCCGGAACTCGTTCACCTGGATCGGGAGCGCCGGGTTGTCCACGACCCGCACGGAGGTGGCAAACCACCGCGGGGCCAGGACGAGAGCGACGACGGCCGCCGCGACCACCGGACCGAGCGCGACGACCCACTTGCGGTATCGTGCCCAGAAAACGGCGGCGGACGACGGAGGCTCGGAGAAGGAAAGGGGCCGGGAACGCCTCGGGCCGGCGCCCGGAATGGCAAGCTGACAGTGGGGACAGACGGTCGCGTCCGCAGGGATCTGGATCGTGCAATGCGGGCACGCCGTGTGGCCTTGGCTCTCCGACAGGACGCGCGGCTCGTCGGGCATCGTCTCCTCCGGGCGGTCAGGCGTCCCCTTTTCCGCCCTCTCGCGCGAGGAATTCCACGAGAAGCCGGACCGGCACCCCCGTCGGACCGGGGAAGTATCCCAGCTTCTCCTTCTCCATCCACGCGACCCCCGCGATGTCCAGGTGGACCCAGGGAGTCTCTTCCGCGAACTCCTTCAGGAACCAGCCGGCCGTGATCGCTCCCGCTTCGGGTCCCCCGATGTTCCGGATGTCGGCGATGTCGCTCTTGAGCTGCTCGCGATACTCGTCGTGAAGCGGCAGCTCCCAGGCGCGCTCCCCCGATGCCGCGGAGGCCTCCCGCATTCGGGCGAGCAGCCCCGCGTCGTTGCCCATCATCGCCATGGTTACGCTTCCCAGGGCCACCACGCACGCGCCGGTCAGCGTGGCGGCGTCGATGATGGCGGCCGGGCGGTACCGCTTCCGGGCGAACGCGATCGCGTCGGCGAGGATCAGCCTCCCTTCGGCGTCGGTGGAGAGGACCTCCACCGTCTTCCCCGACATCATCGAAAGGACGTCGCCGGGACGGTAGGCGTCTCCGGAGGGCATGTTCTCGGCGGCCGGCACGATCGCCACGACGTTTCTGCGCAGGCCGAGCGCGGCCGCGGCGCGCACCGTCGCCAGCATTCCCGCGCCGCCCGCCATGTCGTACTTCATCTTCTCCATCCCGTCCCACTTCTTGAGGGAGATGCCGCCCGTGTCGAACGTCACCCCCTTGCCGACGAGAGCCGTCCAGGGCGCGCCGGGCCGGCCCCCGCGGTATTCGACGACGATCAGCCGCGGGGCGACCCCGCTCCCCTTCCCGACGGCGAGAAGCCCTCCCATCTTCCACGCCTCCGCGTCGTTGCGGCCGAACACGCGGACCCGGACCCTGGATCCCTTGAGCGTCCGCGCCGCCCGGGCCAGCCCGTCGGGGCGAAGATCGCCGGGAGGAGCCGCCACGAGGTCCCTGCCCCAGTTGATCGCCTCGCCCAGCGCCGCACCCGCGGCGAGGCCCTTGGCGACCTTCGCGGCCGACTTCTCCCGCTCGACCACCTGGAACCGGGCCACCCGCCCTTCCTTTTCCGACTTGTACCGGTCGTACCGATATTCGGAGAGGACCGCGCCCAGGGCGAGGAACCGGGCGGCGTCGCCCGGATCGAGCCCGCCCGCCCCGGCGCCGTGCAGGACGGACGCCACCGTCGCGAGCTTGGCCTTCCGGGCCGCCTGCATGACGGGACACGCGGACTGGCGGAGCCGCTCGAGGGTGAACGCCTCCTTCGGTCCGAGTCCGACCACCAGCACGCGGGCGGCCGCGATCCCCTTGGCGGGGCGGAGCAACAGCGTCTCGCCCCATTTCCCGCGGAAGTCGCCGTCGCGGATCGCCGCCGAGATGGCGCCCCCGATCGCCCGGTCGACCGCTCCGGTCGCGCCGCCCGGGCTCGCGGTCCCTTCAAAGAGGTTTACGACGACCAGGTCCGCCTTGTGCGTGCGGATGTCTCCTGCGATTCGTTCCGTCTTCATGATCCGCCCCCGGCGACTCTCGTTCGCAGACACCTGACGATAGGGACGAAACGGCACGATTGTCAAGGCGCCCGCCGGCGAAACCGGACGCTCGCCGCGGCGCGGCCCCACATAAGGGATTGACAACGGCCGCGTCATCTGCTTCGCTTAAGCCGCGCCTGCGCGGGCCGGCGGGAGAAGCTCCCGCGGGTCCGGCGCGTTTCTTCGCGGCGGCGGCCGCGAACGGCGATTCCGCAGAAAGAAGGTACGGTCCATGACGATCCTGTACCTCGCCTCCCACGATCCTTCCCGCGATGACTCGTTTCGTCTGGCCCTGGACGTCGCCCGGTCTCTCTCCGCCGGCATCCGGTTGCTCTATGTGGTGGACGGCGACGAGATCCGCCGCCGGGAGGCCGGCGCACCGCCCGGCGCGATCTACATCGCCCGCGAAGCCGAAGAGGAGATCGTGCGCAGGGAGTCGTCGGAGGGCGCGGAAGTCCTGGCCGGTCTGTCCCGGGAATGCCGCGAAGCGGGCGTGCCGTTCACGGCAGCGATCAAGGCGGGCAGTCCGGACGAGGAGGTCGAGAAGCAGGCGGCACGCTGCGACCTGTGCGTCGCGGGCGTAGGCTCGCAACGTTCTTCCGATTCCGACGCGCCCGACCCGGAGAAGATGGTGGCCAAGCTCGTGAAGGCGCGGATCATTCCGATCCTCCTGGCGACGGCCCCGTACCGGCCCGTGCGAACGGTCGTGGTCGGGTGCAGCGGCGCCCTCCATGGAACCCGCGCGGTCGGCGCGATGGCGCGGCTCGGACTGTGGAAGAAGGACTGCCGTCTCGTTCTCGCCGCGGCGGACGAAACCCCGGAGAAGGGCCGCGCTCGCCTTGAGGAAGCCCGGGAGATCCTCGGGGACGCGGGATACCCTCCATGGGAGGAAAAGGTGCTTCCGGAACCGAAAACGACGACGTTTCCCCAATTCGTCGAGGAAGCAGACGCCGACGCCATCGTCTTCGGCGGGTGGGGAAAGCACCACTGGGACGACCTATTCCGGCACTCGCTTACGGGACATTTTCTGTCGACGCGCCGCCATCACCTCTTCCTCTACATGTAGGAACATCGGGGGCATCACGTGGAATCACACCTGGGACAAACGCTGCCGCTCTGGTCCGTTCTTCCGTTCGCGGGACTTCTGCTGAGCATCGCTCTGGTTCCGCTGGCTCGGCCCCACTTCTGGGAAAAGCATTTCGGCAAAGTCAGCCTGGCGTTCGGGGCGCCGGTCGGGATCTACATCCTGCTGGCGGATTATCACGAGGTCGTCCACACGGGACTCGAATACTTCTCGTTCATCGTTCTGCTGGCGGCCCTGTTCACGATCTCCGGGGGAATCCTGCTGCAGGGAACGCTTCGGGGCAGGCCCGGCGTAAACTGCGCGTTTCTCGGCGTGGGGGCGGTCATCGCGAACATCCTCGGCACGACGGGAGCGTCGATGCTGCTGATCCGACCGCTCCTGCGCGCCAACTCGCAGCGCAAGAAGAAGAGCCACGTCATCATCTTCTTCATCTTCATCGTCGCGAACGTCGGCGGGGTGCTCACTCCCATCGGGGACCCCCCGCTGTTCATGGGGTATCTGAAGGGGGTCCCGTTCTTCTGGACCGTGAAGCACCTCTGGCACTACTGGATTCTGGCCGTCTCGCTGATCATCGGGGTCTTCTTCGTCCTCGACCGTCGTGCTCTCCTCGCGGAGGAACGCGAGAACCCGCCCGTCGAGGAGCCCGTCGGCGAGCGCGTGCCGCTGTCCCTGGCGGGAGCGTGGAATTTCCTGCTCCTCGGCGCCGTGATCGTCGCGGTGTTCTTCCCGACCCCGTGGAGGGAGATCGTCATGCTCGCCGCCACGGCGATCTCGGCCCGGATGACCCCGAAGTGGATCCACGAGAAGAACGAGTTCACCTACTTCCCCATCGAGGAAGTCGCAATCCTGTTCGCCGGGATCTTCGCGGCGATGATTCCCGCCCTGCTCATCCTCAAAGCCCGCGGGGCGGAACTCGGCGTGAGCGAGCCGTGGCACTTCTTCTGGGCGACGGGATCCCTGTCGAGTTTCCTCGACAACACCCCTACCTACCTCACGTTCTTCAGCCTGGCGCAGGGGCTGCCCGGTCCAAAGGACATCGTCGGCGTGTCGGCCCCCATCCTGCAGGCCATGAGTGCGGGGGCGGTCTTCATGGGGGCGAACTCCTACATCGGGAACGCGCCGAACTTCATGGTCAAGTCGATCGCGGAGGCGTCGGGCGTGCGGATGCCCTCCTTCCTGGGATACATGGCGTATTCGGTCGCCGTGCTCGTGCCCATATTCATTCTGGTCACCTGGGTCTTCCTGGAGTAAGCGAAGACCCCGCGGGGGGGCGGTACCGCGGGATGGGAAATCACCCCACCATGTTCAGACCGCCGTTGACGCTCAACACCTGGCCGGTGATGTAGGAGGCGTCCGGAGACGCGAAAAACCGGATGGCCGCGGCGATCTCGTCGGGCGTCCCCAGGCGCCGGAACGGAATGCCCCGCTGGATCGCCTCGATGATCCGCTTTCCGTCCGGGGTTCCGAAGTTTTCCGTCAACAGCGGAGTATCGGTCGGACCGGGACAGATGCAGTTGACCCGGATCCCGTGGACGGCGACCTCCCGGGCGATCGCCTTGGTGAAGGCGACGACCCCACCCTTGGCCGCCGAGTAGACCGCTTCGCCCGAGCTCCCCACGCGGCCGGCATCCGACGCGACGTTGACGATCGCCCCTCCGGCTTTCCGGGCGATCATCAGATCCAGGGCCGCGCGCGTTCCATGGACCGTGCCCATCAGGTTGATGCCGACGATCGTCTCCCAGACGGAGGGATCCGTCGAGCAGAACGGGGCGATCCGGTCCCAGCCCGCATTGTTCACCCAGATGTCGAGGCGGCCGAACTCCTCCCGGACCTTTTCCGCCGCGCCCCGGACCTGCGAGTAGGAACAGACGTCGACCGGAATGTGGAAGAACCGAGCGCCGGCCTTGTGCCCGACCGCCGCAAGGTGGTTCGCGCCGTCGTCGCGCACATCGAGGACCGCAACGTGAACGCCGTCCCGAAGCAGCCGGGCCGCAACCGCGTAACCGATCCCCCGTGCGCCTCCCGTCACTACTGCAGCCTTGCCCTTCATTTTTCGGAACGCCTCCTCCCGAGCCCGCCCCTTTTTTGGCGAGGCGCGGCCCACAGCGTAACATTGACATTTTCGCATGGCTATACTACCGTCATTTTCATGCGGCGGACGCGCCCTTTCCTTCTCCTCTCGTGGGTGGCCGCGGCCTTCCTCCTCGTTTCGTGTTCAGAGAACATCCTGAAAAACAAAGGGCTTTCCGACTCGATGCTCTTCTCCATCGGGATGCGCGACGCCGCGGGCAAGCGGTACGGCAAGGCGGCCAAGGCCTTCGAGGCGCTTCTGCAGAGGTACCCCACCTCACCCCTTGCGCCGCGCGCGCAGCTTGGCCTGGCCGACGTCCGGATGGAGAACAGAAACTACGTCGAAGCGGAGGTCGCCTACGACACCTTTCTGCGCCTTTACCCGGCGAATGACCACGCGGCGTACGCCCTGTTCCGGAAGGCGGAGCTGCTTCGCCGCCAGGTGCGAAAACCGAACCGCGGACAGACCAAGACCGAGGAAGCGCTGCGCACCTACGAACGTCTCCGCGAGACCTACCCGTCGAGCCGGTACGCCGCCGAGTCCGGGAAGCGCATCGCGGCGCTCAGGGAACGGCTCGCGGAGCACGAAGCGGTCGTCGTGACCCACTATCTGTCGAGCCACCAGTACCCCAGCGCGGAGTTCCGGGCGAGGAAGGCGCTGGCCGACTACTCGGACACCGCGTCCGCACCGCGCCTGATGTCGCTCCTGGCCAAGGCCCTCGAGCGCCAGGGGAAGCGGAAGGAAGCGATCGAGGTCCGCACGAGCCTCCGGGAAAAGTTCCGGGGCGGGCGGGGGAGGTCTCGATGAAGAGCGACCTGACGACCCTCGTCACCGTCGGGAAGCGCGCCTACGCGGAGATGGACTTCCAACGCGCGGAGACGGCGCTTCAGGAGGCGATGGAGGGCGGGGCCGACTATCCCGACGTCCACTACGTCCTCGGGCTCATTCACCACCACTCGGGACGGTTCGACGCGGCCGTGCGCGCCTTCGAGCGCAGCCTTGCCTTGAACCCCGATTACGCCGAAGCCTTGGTGGCGCTGGCGATCACGCTCAACGAAACGGGACGGTACGACGAGGCCCGGGCGGCGCACCAAAGAGCCGCGGCCTCGATGACCAAGCCCGGCAAGACCGTCCGGGGCAACCGGTTCGCCGGCAAGATCGCCAACCTGCACGCCGAGCTGGGAGTCCTCTATCTGGCTCTCGGAGACACCGAGGACGCGGTTTCCGAATACCGGAAGGCGCTCACCGTCGCACCCGGCTTTCCGGACCTGCGGGTCCGCCTGGCCACCGTCCTTCGCGAAGCGGGGCGCCTCGACGAGGGGCTCGCCGAACTCGACCGGGCCCTCGCCATCCGGCCCGGGCTGGTCTCGGCCCTCGCCCAACGAGGCATCGTCCTGTATCTCATGGGACGGAAGGAGGAAGCCCGGCAGACCTGGGAGGAAGCCTTGTCCCGGGACCCGCTCAACAAGCTCGTCCAGTTGTACCTGCGGGCCCTCGACCGGGAAGCCGACTGACGGTCCGATCTTAGGATTCTTCGCCCCCAAGCCAGGCCGAAAGCGACGACACGGCCGCGGCGACCCCGGAAGTATTCGATCCGCCGGCCTGGGCCATGTCCCGCCTGCCGCCGCCGCCGCCGCCCACGTGCCGGGCCGCGTTCTTGACGATCTCGGCGGCCGAATACGAAGCGGTGAGGTCCGGCGTGACGCCCGCGACCAGATGGCATCTCCCTTCGGTCACGGTCCCCAGGAGCAGGAGGCCGCTTTTGAGCCGCCCCTTCACGCCGTCCGCCAGGTCGCGAAGCGCCGCCGGGTCCATCGGCTCCACTTCGGCCTCCACCACGCGGACCCCCTTTACGGGCTTCGCCTTGGCGACCACTTCACCGACCAGGTCCCGCGCTGCGCGGCGCCGCGCCTCGGCGACCTCCTTCTCCAACGCCCGGACCTGGGCCTGAAGGCGGCGCACCCGTTCGGCGACGTCGGCGGGCGCCACGTTCAGATCCCGGGCGATCCCCGCCATCCGGTCGGCGTCCTCGCGGAGGCTGCGGAGAGCGCCCGGGCCGGTCAGCGCCTCGATCCGCCGAACGCCTGCGGCCAGCGCCCCTTCCGAGGCGATCCGGAACAGGCCGATCTCGCCGGTGCGGCGCACGTGGGTCCCGCCGCACAGCTCGCGGCTCACGCCGGACACGGTGACCATCCGCACGACGTCGGCGTACTTCTCTCCGAAAAACGCCATCGCCCCCTTCTCGACGGCCTCGTCGTAGGCGACCTGTTCCCAGGTCACCGGCCGGTCGGCGAAGACGGCGTCGTTTACGGCGTCCTCGACCGCGCGGAGCGCTTCCTCCGGGGTCGCTTCGAAATGCGTGAAATCGAACCGGAGCTTGTCGGGACCCACGTACGACCCGGCCTGCTTGACGTGGGTCCCGAGGACCTTGCGAAGGGCGGCCTGCAGGAGATGGGTGGCGGTGTGGTTCGCCTGGGTCCGCCGTCGGACGGCCGCGTCCACGCGCAGATCGATCGCCACTCCCTCGCCGACCCTCCCGTCGGCGACCTTCGCCCGGTGGATGACCAGGTCCGTCGACGGACGGCGGGTGTCGACGATCTCGAGCCGGAACCCCGCGCCGCTTCCCTCGCCGACATCCCCCGTCTGCCCGCCGGCCTCGCCGTAGAACGGGGTGACGTCGGTCACCAGGTCGACCTCCTCGCCCCGGTCCGCAGTCATGACCGGCGCGCCGTCGCGGAAGATGCCGACGACCCGGGCTGCCGCCTCGAGCCGGTCGTACCCGACGAATTCTGCGGAAAGACCCCTTCGGGACGCCTCGGAGGCGGCCTCGTCGGACGCGCCCGCCTCCCCCCCCTTCCAGGCTTCCCGGGACTGAGCCCGCTGCCGCTCCATCTCGGCCTCGAATCCTTCCATGTCGAGGGTCACGCCCCGCTCCCGGCAAAGGTCCGCGGTGAGGTCCACCGGAAACCCGAACGTGTCGTACAGCTTGAACGCCACGGGCCCGGCGAAGACGTCGGCGCCCGCCTTCCGGATCCGGGCGAACTCCTCCTCCACCATCCGGAGCCCCGCGTCGAGGGTTTCCAGGAACCGGCGCTCCTCGTTGAGGACGATCCGTTCGATCGAGGAGGCGCTCCGGGCCAGCTCGGGATAGGCCCCCGAGAACTCCTCGACCACCCCCGCCGCGATCGCATGGAGGAACGGCCCCTCGAACCCGAGCTTCTTCCCGTGGCGCAGGGCACGGCGCATGATCCGGCGCAGGACGTAACCGCGCCCCTCGTTGGCCGGCTGGATTCCGTCGGCGATCAGGAACGCGGTCGCCCGGGAGTGGTCGGCGACCACCCGCATCGCGGCGTCGAGTGCGGGCGCCCCCCCGTACGTCACGCCGCTCGATTTCTCGATCCTGCCGATCAAGCCGCGGAACAGATCGGTGTCGTAGTTGCTCTTGACCCCCTGGATCACCGCCGCCAGCCGCTCGAGCCCCATTCCGGTGTCGATGCTCGGCTTCGGCAGGGGGCTGCGCGTGCCGCTCTCGTCCTGGTCGTACTGCATGAACACGAGGTTCCAGATCTCCAGGAACCGGTCGCAGTCGCACCCCACGGAACAGGAGGCCCGGCCGCACCCGATTCCCTCCCCCTGGTCGAAGATGATTTCGGAGCACGGTCCGCACGGACCCGTCGGCCCCATCGCCCAGAAGTTGTCCTTCTCGTCGAGCCGCACGATGCTCGACGCCGGCAGTCCCATCGCGCCGTGCCAGATGTCGTACGCCTCGTCGTCTTCGCGGAACACGGAGACGGTCATCCGCTCGCCGGGCAGCCCCATCTCCCGCGTCAGGAAATCCCACCCGAAGAAGATCGCGTCCTTCTTGAAATAGTCGCCGAAGGAGAAGTTCCCCAGCATCTCGAACAGCGTGTGGTGCCGCGCCGTGTACCCGACGTTCTCCAGGTCGTTGTGCTTGCCGCTCACGCGCAGGCACCGCTGCGCCGTCGTCGCCCGCTTCCACTCGGCGGACGCAAGGCCCAGGAAATAATCCTTGAACTGCACCATCCCGGCGTTCGTGAACAGAAGCGTCGGATCGTTCGCCGGCACCAGGGAGGACCCGGGAAGGACCTTGTGGCCGTGCCGGCCGAAATAGGAGAGGAACGCGGCGCGGATGTCAGCTCCGGTCATGGTCCGTCACCCTTCGTCTTCGATGTCGCCCGGAGGCGTTCGGATCGCCTGGCGGCACGTATCCGCCGAAAATCCCCTGGCGTACAGGAAGCGAAACGCCTTCGCCGCCCCTTCCCGCCCGGCGGGAATGCCGCGCCGGAACTTTTTCCCGAGAGCGTCGACCGCCGCGGCCAGTTCCTCCTCGGGGCGGCACGCGGCGCGGACCGATTCCTCCACCAGATCCAGGGGAAACCTGCGCGCAAGCAGCGCGCCCGTGATCCGGCGCGGCCCCAGGCGGCGCACGTCCCGGTAGGTCCGGGCCAGCGCTGCGCAGAGCTCCCGGTCGTCCACCAGGTCCAGCTCGCGGAGCCTTTCGAGAGCCGCTGTGACGCGCGCTTCGGGAAATCCCTTCGCGGCGAGGCGGAACCGGATCTCTCCCTCGCTCAGCGCCCGCCGGGACAGCATGCGAAGGGAGACCGCCACCGGATTCCCCCGGGGCGGGGCGGACTCCGGTGCGCCCGCCTCAATCCGGCGGCCGGGCGTCCTTGTCAAAGTCGTCCCACGTCAGGTCCGACGTCGACGAAACGCCGTGCACGCGGAGGGCGAAGTCGTCGGGGTTGGACGCCTGCCGGAGCGCTTCCTCGAGCGTGATCAGGTTGTCCTTGTGCAGCGCCATGAGGGACTGGTCGAAGGTCTGCATCCCGTAGCTCACGTAACCCTGCGCGATCGCTTCCCGGATCTTCCGCGTCTTGTCCTTGTCCTCGATGTATTCCCGGACGCGGGTGGTGTTGATCATCACCTCGACCGCCGGAACGCGGCCGTGACCGTCGGCGCGGGGGACCAGGCGCTGCGAAATGACGCCTTTGAGGATCGAGCCCAGCTGGATGCGAACCTGCTTGTGCTGGTACGGGGGGAAGACGCCGATGATCCGGTTGATCGTCTCGGCCGCGTCGAGCGTGTGCAGCGTCGACAGGACCAGGTGCCCGGTCTCGGCCGCCATGATCGCCGTCTCGATCGTGTCGAAGTCGCGCATCTCGCCCACGAGGATCACGTCCGGATCCTGGCGAAGCGCGCTCTTGAGCGCCCCCGCGAACGTCGAGGTGTCCGCCCCGATCTCCCGCTGGTTGATGATGCTCTTCTTGTCCCGGAGAAGGAACTCGATCGGGTCCTCGATCGTCAGGATGTGGCAGCTCCGGTTGTGGTTGATGTAGTCCACGATCGACGCCAGGGTCGTCGACTTCCCGCTTCCCGTCGTGCCCGTGCACAGGATCAGCCCCCTCGACTCCAGAGCCAGCTTCTCGATCACCTTCGGCAGGTGCAGCTCCTCGAACGAGAGCGTCCCGATCGAGATGACCCGGACGGCGATCCCCACGGTGCTCCGCTGGAGAAACACGTTCACGCGGAAGCGGCCCAGTCCGGGGACGCTGTACGAGCAGTCGACTTCGTGGTGGTCCTCAAAGCGCGTCCGCTGCTCGTCGGCGGTGAGGATCCGGTCGCACATCGCCTTCACGTCCTCGGGACGGAGCGGGTGCGGCACCTTCAGGGGCGCCAGCTTGCCGTTGATCCGGAGGATGGGAGGCAGCCCCACCTTCAGATGGATGTCCGAAGCCGAATTCTTGACCGCCGCCTTCAGGATGTCGTTGAGGTCCACTTATGCCTTCCCCTCCACCGCGACCTTGGGCGCCGAGGCCATTCCGGTCTTTTCGAGAATCTTTCTGCGTAGGCCTTCCAGGACCTCGGGGTGGTCCTTGAGGAAGACCCGCGCGTTCTCCCGGCCCTGCCCGATTCGCTCGCCTTCCAGGGCGTACCAGGAACCGCTTTTCTCGACCACCCCCAGGCCCGTGCCCAGGTCGAGGACGTCCCCTTCACGCGAAATTCCGTCTCCGTAGAGGATGTCGAACTCCGCTTCCCGGAAGGGGGGCGCCAGCTTGTTCTTGACCACCTTCACGCGGGTGCGCGCGCCGATCACGCCGTCGTCCTTCTTGATCTGGGTGATCCGCCGGATGTCCATCCGGACCGTCGAATAGAACTTCAGGGCGTTGCCGCCGGTGGTCGTCTCGGGGTTGCCGAACATGACGCCGATC
>CAYWOT010000018.1:9662-17750 GCA_964459975.1 uncultured bacterium | reverse complement strand
CGAACTCGCGGTTCGTCACGGGACCGGGCGCCACCGCGTTCACCGGCCCTTCGAGGGAAACCGTCCCGAGCGCGTGCCGGATGACGGCGACGACGTCGGGGAGAGCGATCCAGCTCAGGTACTGCGTCCCGTCGCCGATCCGCCCTCCCGCACCGACCCGGAACACGGGGAGCAGCTTCGCCAGCGCACCGCCGCCCGAATCCAGCACCATGCCGAACCGGAGCGCAACCACCCGGATTCCCCCCCGGGCCGCGGCGCCGGCGGCCGCTTCCCATTCCCGGCAGACCTCCGCCAGAAACCCGTCTCCCGGCGGGCTGTCCTCCCGCAGAAGCTCCGCTCCGCGATCCCCGTAATAGTCGATGCCGGACGCACAGACAAGCGTTGCCGGGCGCCGCTCCACCCGCAGGAGAGCGTCGCACAGCAGCCGGGTCCCGCGGACGCGGCTGTCGCGAATCTCCGCCTTGCGGCGCGCCGTCCACCGTCCGCCCGCGATGTTCTCTCCGGCCAGATGGACGACGGCGGACATCCCCTCCAGGCCTTCGCGGTCCACCGCGCCCGCCTCCGGATCCCACCGGACACCCTGCGCCCCGGGAGGGGACGAGGAGCGCACGAGGCGGACGACCTCCCGTCCTTCCGCGGCGAGAGCGCGAACCAGGGCCGAGCCGATGAAGCCCGACGATCCGGACACCAGCACCTTGCCTGCGGTCTCCATGAGCGGTTAGGTGCAGGCGCGCCTCGCGGCGATTCGGGACCGTCCTGCGGGCCCGGGGGCAGGGACGGGGGGCATGGGCAAGAACCTTCCCGACCGTCGGGCAATCTAACGGCACAGCATGGCTTATCCTGCGAACACTTCGGCGCCGGCAGACCGCCGGCGGGAGGAGGAGCGGAGGCGCGCGCGAACCGGACTGCCGGCGCGTCCCGCGGCCGGGGCCGCGCTCGCGGCGCTTCTTGGCTTGTGCCTCGCGGCGGTTGCGCACGCCGCTCCCGTGGCCGTGCGCCACGACCTGTCGGTGCGCCTCCATCCGGCCGACGGCTCCCTGGACGCGGTGGACGTCGTGGCCGTGCGTCCCGCCGGAGAGCGCGCGGCCACGCTGCTTCTCGCACCGGATGCGTCCGTGAAATCCGTCTCCGTAAAGGGCAGGGAGATGCCCTTCGCGTTTCGGGAGGGAGCGCTTCGCGTCGTCCTGCCTCCGGGAACGGCCACGAGGGAGGAATGCTCCTTGAGGATCGCGTACCGCGCCTCGTTCCGGGACTCCGTCTCCGCCGGTCCGAGGAACCCGGGGTACGCCATCCGGGGAACGATCGAAGAGCGGGGGACGTTCCTCGCCGACGAAGCCGGGTGGTACCCGCGGCTTCCCGGGAGCCGGCCGACGTTCCGCGTCACGGTGGAGGGTCCGGCAGGGTACGAGGCGGTGACGACGGGAGCGCTCGTCCATCGGGAAACGTCGGGCGGACGGTCCCGCTCGGAGTGGAACGCGCAGGAGCCTCTCGAAGGCCTGTCCCTTGCGGCGGGTCCCTACCGCATCCGGGAACGAAGCGACGGAGCGATCCGCCTCTACACCTATTTCCACGCGGAGACCGATTCCCTCTCCGGAACGTACCTCGCCGCGGTCGCGCGGTACATCGACCTCTACCAGGGGCTGTTCGGGCCCTATCCGTTCCGCAAGTTCGCCGTGGTGGAGAACTTCCTGCCGACGGGGTACGGCTTTCCGTCCTTCACGCTTCTCGGAAGCGCGGTCCTCCGCCTCCCCTTCATCGTCCATACAAGCCTGGGACACGAAGTGGCCCACTCGTGGTGGGGCAACGGCGTCCTCGTCGACTTCTCCCGGGGCAACTGGTCCGAGGGGCTCACGACGTACGTCGCCGACTACCTGTACAAGGAGCGTTCCTCGGCCGAAGAGGCGCGGGAGTACCGGCGGAAGATCCTGCGGGACTACAGCACCCTCGTCCCCCGTGGACGGGGGTTCCCCCTGTCTCGTTTCACGGAGCGCGACAGTCCCCTGGCCGGGGCGATCGGGTACGGGAAGGGAGCCATGGTCTTCCATATGGCGAGGCGCCTGGCCGGGGACGACGCGTTCTGGAAGGGGCTCAGGGACGTCGTCCGCGAAAAGATGTTCCACGAGGCGTCGTGGGACGACTTCGCGCATGCGTTCCGGAAGGAAACGGGGATCGATTTCGCCCCGTTCTTCCGGCAGTGGGTGGAGCGGAGCGGCGCCCCCGTGATCGCCCTTGCCGACGTCCGGGCGGCCCGGGCCAGGACCGGCTGGCGCGTCCGGGGGACGATCGTGCAGGAAGCGCCCTGCTACGACCTTAAGGTTCCTGTGCGCCTCGCGGCCGCCGGCGGAAGCACCGATACGGTCGTGCACCTCTCCGGCAAGTCGGCGCCCTTCTCGCTGTCATCGCCGTCCCGCCCCTTGAAGCTCGTCCTCGACCCCGCCGTCGACCTCTTCCGCCGGCTCGGGCCCTCCGAGATCCCGCCCGCGGTCAACTCGATCCGGGGATCGACGGACCTGCTTGTCGTGACGGCCCGCGGACTCCCCGACGACGTCCGGAAGTCGTCCCTCGCGCTGCTGTCCGCCCTGGAAAAGGAAACGGCGGCCGTCGTGCGCGAAGAGGATACCCCTCCCTCCCGCCTCGCCGGGCGCGACGTGCTCTTTCTCGGGTTCCCCGCGGGAAAAGGGTACCTTCCCGCCCTGCCTCGGGGATTCGCCGTATCCGCGGTCGGTTTTACCGCCGACGGCATCCGGTTCCGCTCCCGCGGCGACGCCTTGTTCGCCGTCCTTCGCCATCCGTCGGACCGGACCCGGGTCGCGGCGCTCTTCGTCCCCCTGTCGGCCCGGGCCGCGGAAGCGGCGATCCCCAAGATTCCCCACTACGGGTCGTACGGCTACCTTGCGTTTTCGAGCGGCGTCGACCGGCTAAAGGGCCGGTGGGAGGTCTCCTCCTCCCCCACGGTTTGGGAGTTTCCGCCGCGCCGCGCGGGACGACGGAGTCCGGTCCGGGTGCCTGAAGCACGAGACCAGGTGATCGTTGACCATGCCGACGGCCTGCATGAGGGCGTAGCAGATCGTGGGGCCGACGAAGCGAAACCCCCGCTTCCGGAGGTCCCCGGAAAGGGCGCGGGACCGGGGGTCCGATGACGGCACCTCTCGGACCGTCCGGTACCGGTTCACGATCGGCCCGCCGCCGGTGAACATCCAAAGATAGGCGTCGAACGAACCGTGCTCGTCCCGGACCGCGAGGACGCGGCGGGCGTTTTCCACAGCGGCTTCGATCTTCGCCCGGTTTCGGACGATCCCGGGGTCCGAAAGAAGGCGGCCGACGTCCCGGGCGTCGAAGCGGGCCACCCGTTCCGGGTCGAATCCTCGAAAAACCTTGCGGAAACGCTCCCGTTTCCGCAGGATGGTCAGCCACGAAAGACCCGCCTGCGCGCCTTCCAGGACGAGGAACTCGAAGAGCGTCCGGTCGTCGTGCACGGGCACTCCCCACTCCTCGTCGTGATAGGCGATCATCCGCGGGTCGCCCCGCGCCCAGTCGCACCGCTCCATCGCATTTCCCCTGTGGACATTATCGGCGAAAAACGTCAGAATTACTCTTTTCCTTCGAAATCAGGGCAGGGTCGTGGGATAATAATCAGGATCTATTATCAACAATGGGGCACCCGGATATGAGCGAGAACCAAACGGGATTTTCCGCGATCAATGCGGCCGGAATGCCGAAGGCCGAGGGGCTCTACGACCCGGCCAACGAGCACGACGGCTGCGGCGTCGGCTTCGTCGCGACCCTTTCGGCGGAGCCGGCTCACACGATCGTGGAGCATGCCGTGCAGGTGCTCGTGAACCTGGAGCACCGCGGAGCGATCGGCGGGGACAAATCCACGGGGGACGGAGCCGGCCTTCTCCTGCAGGTCCCGGACGCGTTCTTCCGGTACGGATGCCGGGACATCCCGTTCCGCCTCCCTCCGGCCGGGAACTACGCGGCGGGGACCGTCTTCCTGCCGACGGACCCGGACCTTGCGGGCCGCTGCATGAAGGCCATGGAGCGGATCGCGGAGGAAGAAGGATGCCCCGTCCTGGGCTGGAGGCGGGTCCCCGTGAACGCCGACACCCTGGGCGACCTCGCCCGCTCGACGCTGCCGGGAATCGTCCAGTGTTTCCTCGCGGGCGGCAGCCTCCAGGGAGACGCGTTCGAACGGAAGCTCTACGCGGTCCGGCGCTTGGCGGAGAAGGAGATCGCGGCGTTTCGGGAGGGCGACGCGTGCCAGTTCTACATCCCGAGCCTCTCCTCGCGCACGATCGTCTACAAAGGGCTCCTCACGGGATCACAGCTCACCACGTTCTTCCCGGACCTGCGCGACCCCTCCTTTGCGAGCGCCTTTGCGGTCGTGCACCAGCGATACAGCACGAACACCCTGCCGACCTGGCACCTCGCGCAGCCGTTCCGGTACCTGGCCCACAACGGGGAGATCAACACCCTCCGCGGCAACATCAACCGGATGCACGCCCGCGAGGCCGTCCTCGAATCGGAGCTGTTCGGGCCGGACATCGAGAAGATCAAGCCGGTGATCATCGAGGGCGGAAGCGACTCCGCGATCTTCGACAACGCGCTCGAGCTTCTGCTCCTCGCGGGGCGGTCGCTCCCCCACGTCATGATGATGATGATCCCGGAGGCGTACGGCCCGAAGTACCGCATGAGCGAGGACAAGCGGGCCTTCTACGAATACCACTCGGCGATCATGGAGCCGTGGGACGGTCCTGCCGCGGTCGCCTTCTCCGACGGACGGTACATCGGAGCCACCCTCGACCGAAACGGCCTGCGCCCCGCGCGATACACGGTGACGCGCGACGGAATGATCGTCATGGCGTCGGAGACGGGAGTGCTGGACTTTCCGGCCCGCTCGATCGTCCGCCGGGGGCGCCTCCAGCCGGGGAAAATGCTGCTCGTGGACCTGCAACAGAAGCGGATCGTCCCCGACAACGAGATCAAGGCCCGGATCTCGCGGCAGCGGCCGTACCGTCACTGGGTCAAGGACAACCGCATCGAGATGCGCGGGCTGTTCAAGCCGCCCGAGATCGCCGCGGTGATGCCGGAGGTCCTGGTGCAGCGGCAGGCCGCCTTCGGCTACACCGAGGAAGACCTGAAGATGATCATCGCGCCGATGGCGTCCCAGGGGCAGGAGGCCGTGGGATCCATGGGGGACGACTCCGCCCTGGCGGTGCTCTCGAACCGCCCGCAGCTCCTCTTCTCCTACTTCAAGCAGCTGTTCGCGCAGGTGACCAACCCCCCGATCGATCCGCTGCGGGAGGAGCTGGTGATGTCGCTCCGCAGCTTCGTCGGGCGGGAGCGCAATCTCCTTGCGGAGACGCCGGAACATTGCCGGATGCTCAAGCTCACGCACCCGATCCTGACGCCCGAAGACATGGCGCGTCTGCGCGGCGCCTCCCATCCGGACGTCGTCGCCCGGGAGATCGACATCCTGTTCCCGGCGGACGGCGACGGTGCGGACCTCGAAAAGGCGCTGGCGCACGTCTTCGACCTCGCCGAGACCTACATCCGGGAGGGCGCCACGCTGCTCGTGCTCACCGACCGGAACATGGACGCGACCTGGGCTCCGATCCCGTCCCTTCTGGCCGTCTCGGGCGTACACCACCACCTGATCCGCCGCGGGCTGCGCACGCTGGCCGGGCTCATCGTCGAAACCGGCGAGGCCCGAGAAGTCATGCATTACGCCCTCCTCATCGGGTACGGCGCCAATGCGATCTGCCCCTACGTCGCCTTTTCCACGGTGCGCGACCTGGCCGAGTCGGGGCTCCTGGACAAGCCCCATCCCCCGGGGGAGGCGATCGACGAGTACATCACGGCCGTCAAGAAGGGTCTGCTCAAGACCTTCAGCAAGATGGGGATCTCCACGGTCAAGAGCTACCTCGGGGCGCAGATCTTCGAGGCCGTGGGGTTGGGCCGGAACATCGTGGATCGCTATTTCACCCGGACGGCGTCCCGGATCGGAGGCATCGGACTCGACGAGATCGCCGCCGAGACGTGCGCGCGCCACCGGGCCGCCTACCCGGAGGACGGCGCGGCAGTCCGGCTGCTCGAAGCGGGAGGCCTGTACCAGGTCCGCGTCGGCGGGGAGAAGCACCTTTGGAATCCGGAGGCGATCTACAAGCTGCAGCTTGCCACGCGCACCGGCGCCTACAAGGTCTTTCGCGAGTATACCCGCCTGATCGACGACCAGTCGAAGGAGCGCGCGACCCTGCGCAGCCTCTTCCGGTTCCGGAGAGGGACTCCGGTCCCGATCGACGAAGTCGAACCGGTGGAACGGATCACCCCGAGGTTCGTCACGGCGGCGATGTCCTACGGCTCGATCAGCCAGGAGGTGCACGAGACGATCGCGGTGGCGCTGAATCGCCTCGCGGGACGAAGCAACTCCGGAGAGGGAGGCGAGGATCCCGCCCGCTACATTCCGCTGCCCAACGGCGACAGCCTGCGCTCCCGCACCAAGCAGGTCGCCTCGGGGCGGTTCGGCGTCACCACGGAATACCTGATCAACGCCGACGAGCTCCAGATCAAGATGGCGCAGGGCGCCAAGCCCGGCGAAGGCGGCCAGCTGCCCGGGCACAAGGTGAGTGCGGAAATCGCCCGGGTGCGCCACACGACCCCGGGAGTGACCCTCATTTCGCCTCCGCCCCACCACGACATCTACTCGATCGAGGATCTCGCCCAGCTGATCTACGACCTCAAGTGCGTGAACCCTCGGGCGAACGTCTCGGTGAAGCTCGTCTCCGAGGTCGGTGTGGGGACCGTGGCGGCGGGAGTCGCCAAGGCCAAGGCGGACCTGGTGCTGATCTCGGGCCACGACGGCGGGACGGGGGCGTCCCCGCTGACCTCGATCAAGCACGCGGGCCTCCCTTGGGAGCTGGGGCTGGCCGAAACGCAGCAGGCGCTGATCTACAACCGGCTTCGCGACCGGATCCGCGTCCAGACCGACGGGCAGCTCAAGACGGGACGCGACCTGGCCGTCGCCGCGCTCATCGGGGCCGAGGAGTTCGGATTCGGCACCACGGTCCTGGTCACCCTGGGCTGCGTGCTGATGCGCAAGTGCCATTTGAATACGTGTCCCGTGGGCGTCGCCACCCAGGACCCGGTCCTGCGGGCCCGGTTCGCCGGCAAGCCGGAGTACGTGGTGAACTTCTTCCGGTTCATCGCACAGGAGCTCCGGGAATACATGGCGGAGCTCGGGTTCCGCACCGTCGACGAAATGGTCGGGCGGGTGGATATGCTCGAAGTCCAGCCGGCGGTCGACCATTGGAAAGCCCGGGGGCTCGACTTCGGCGCCGTCCTCCTGCCCCCCGCGGGGACGGGCGACACCCCCCGCAGGCGGGTGCGGCCCCAGGAGCACGAGATCGAGAAGGCGCTGGACAACGAGCTGATCCGGATGGCGGAACCGGCCCTCACGAAGGGTCGTCCCGTCGACATCGAGCTGCCGATCCGCAACGTCCACCGGACGGTGGGCGCCATGCTCAGCGGCGAAATCACGCGCCGGCTCGGCTCCCGGGGGCTGCCCGACGACACGATCCGGATCTCGTTTACCGGCTCCGCGGGCCAGAGCCTGGGTGCCTTCCTCGCGCCCGGCGTCACGATCCGCGTGACGGGCGACGCCAACGACTACCTCGCCAAGGGCATGTCGGGGGGGCGGATCATCGTCACCCCGCCCGCCGATGCGGGGTTCCCGCCCCACCAGAACGTCATCGCCGGCAACGTGGTCCTGTACGGCGCCACGGGCGGGGAACTGTACCTCTACGGAACGGCCGGGGAACGGTTCGCCGTCCGAAACAGCGGCGGGCGGGCGGTCGTGGAAGGCCTGGGCGACCACGGTTGCGAGTACATGACCGGAGGCGTCGTCGTGGTCCTGGGGCCCACCGGGAACAATTTCGCCGCGGGGATGAGCGGCGGAATCGCCTACGTCTACGACGAAACCGAGCTGTTCGATACGCGCTGCAACCTCGACATGGTGGACGTGGAGACCGTCTGGAACGCCGAGGACGAGCGGCAGCTGCGCCACATGATCGAGAACCACGTGCGCTTTAC
>CAYWOT010000018.1:0-9652 GCA_964459975.1 uncultured bacterium | reverse complement strand
CCGCGAAGACCATCCTGGAGAACTGGGAGTCCCGCCTCCCCCTGTTCGTGAAGGTCATGCCCGTGGACTACCGGAAGGTCCTGGAGCGGATGCACCAGGAGGAGTTCCGCGACGATGAAACCGTGTCGGCGACCGAGGAGGTCTACCGTGGCTAAGCCGACCGGTTTCCTGGAGTATCCGCAGGAGAAGCCGCCGTACCGCGCGGTGGGGGAACGGGTGGGCGACTACCGGGAGGTGGAGACGTTTCTCCCGACCGACCGGCTGGAGATCCAGGCGGCGCGGTGCATGGACTGCGGGATCCCCTATTGCCACGCGTTCGGATGCCCGGTCAAGAACCGGATTCCGGAATGGAACGACATGGTCCACCGGAAACAGTGGCGCAGGGCCCTTGCCCTGCTGCACGCCACCTGCACGCTTCCCGAAGTCACCGGACGGGTGTGCCCGGCCCCGTGCGAGGCCGCCTGCACGCTCTCCATCAACCTGCCGCCGGTGACCATCCGGCACATCGAATTGCAGATCGTCGAGATGGGTTGGCGGGAAGGATGGATTCAGCCGGAACCGGCGCTGCGGAAGACCGGGCGTCGGGTTGCCGTCGTGGGGTCCGGCCCGGCGGGACTTTCGGCCGCGCAGCAGATCGCGCGCAAAGGCCATGAAGTGGTGGTCTTCGAAAAGGCGAACCGCATCGGCGGGCTCCTCCGGTACGGGATCCCGGACTTCAAGCTGGAGAAGTGGGTGATCGACCGGCGCCTCGAACAGATGCGCGCGGAGGGCGTGATCTTCGAAACGGGGGTCAACGCGGGAACGGACGTCACCGTGCGGTACCTGAAGAGCACCTTCGACGCCGTGGTGATCGCCGCAGGCGCGTCGGTTCCGCGGGACCTGCCCGTCCCGGGCCGCGACCTGTCGGGAATCCACTTCGCGATGGACTTCCTGACTCAGCAAAACCTTGCGATCGCCGGCGACGCGGTGCCCGAGGCGGAACGGATCACGGCCACGGGAAAGCGGGTCGTGGTGATCGGAGGAGGCGACACCGGCTCGGACTGCATCGGTACGAGCCGCCGCCAGGGCGCCCGCGAGATCCACCAGCTCGAGCTTCTTCCCAAGCCTCCCGACGAGCGCGCCGTGGACAATCCGTGGCCCACGTGGCCGGTCATCATGCGATCGTCGTCCTCCCACGAAGAGGGATGCACGCGCATATGGAGCGTGTCGACGAAGGAGTTCACCGGCGCGAAGGACCGGGTTACGGGGCTGCGGTGCGTCCGCCTCGAGTGGTCGGAGCCCGACGCCGCCGGGCGGCGCTCGTTCCGGGAGATCCCGGGCTCGGAGTTCGCGCTCGAGGCCGACCTCGTGCTCTTCGCGATGGGGTTCGTCCACGTCGAGCACGGCCCGCTCGTGCGCGACTTCGGCCTGCCGACCGATCCCCGCGGAAACCTGGTCGTCGACGAAGCCCGGATGACCCCGGTGCCCGGCGTGTTCGCCGCGGGCGACAGCATGACCGGGGCGTCGCTCGTGGTGCGAGCCATGGACCACGGGCGTTCAGCCGCGGAGGGCGTGAACCGCTACCTGCGGAACCTGCGAAGCTAGCTCGTTTCTCCCCGACCGTCCAGGACTTCCCGGACCTTTTGCGCCAGTTCCGCGGGACGAAACGGCTTCCGGAGAAACGGAGCGCCGTTTTCGGGGTGCTCGTCGTCCGCGTCTCCGACATACCCGGACATGAACAGGATCTTGATCCCCGGACGGTCCGCCGACAGCCGTTCCGCAACCTCCCGGCCGTTCCGGTGCGGCATCCGCAGGTCGGTCAACAACAGATCGATCGAACCGTCGTAGGACCGGCTGATCCGTACCGACTCCTCGCCGTCCCGAGCCTCGAGCACTTCGTACCCCCGGGCGGCGAGCACCGTTCGCGCGAGGCTCCGCACGAGATCCTCGTCTTCGGCCAGAAGCACGGTCTCCCGACCGTTTCCTTCCGCGACGGATGGGCTGGCGGACGGGTTCCGGGCTTTGGGGAGCCCTTCCGCCCGGGGCAGGCACACCGTGAACACCGTTCCTTTTCCGACCTCGCTGTCCAGGAAAAGGTCGCCCCCGCCTTGCTTGACGATCCCGTAGACCGTGGAAAGGCCCAACCCGGTTCCCTTGCCGGACGGCTTGGTCGTGAAAAACGGCTCGAAGACCCGGGAACGGACCGTTTCATCCATTCCGCAGCCGGTGTCGCTCACCCGGAGCATCACGTACGCTCCGGGCTTCACCGGAAATCGCATTGCGGACGCGCCGTCGACGGACAGATTCGCGGTCTCGATCGTCAGCCGGCCTCCCGCGGGCATCGCGTCGCGCGCGTTGACCGCGAGGTTCATCAGCACCTGCTCGATCTGCCCGGGGTCGGCCTGCACGCTCCAGAGACCTTCCGCCGAAATCGACGTCAGTTCGACGTTCTCTCCGATCAGGCGCCGGAGCATGCCCACGACGCCGGCGATTACCTGGTTCAGGTCGAGCACCCGGGGCTCGACCACCTGGCGGCGGCTGAACGTCAGGAGCCGGTTGACGAGAGCCGCGGCGCGTTCTCCGGCGTCGCGAATCCCCTGGATCTCTTCCCGGATGGGATCGTGCGCTTCGATTCTCTGCAGCACGAGTTCGCTGTACCCGTTGATCGCCGTCAGGAGATTGTTGAAGTCGTGGGCGATTCCGCCGGTCAGTCTTCCCACCGCTTCCATCTTCTGCGCCTGGCGAAGCTGCTCCTCCAGGCGTTTCTCCGCCGTCACGTCCCTCAGGGCGGCGACATAGTTCACGATCCGCCCCCCGGCGTTTACGACCGGGGAGACGACGGCCACTTCTTCGAACTCGCCTCCGTCCCTGCGCCGGCCGACGATTCTTCCGGTCCACACCCGCCCCCCCCGGAGGGTCTCCCACATGGCCCGGTTCCCGTCGTTCCCTTCGTCCACCCTGGCGAGGTGATCGAGATTCGTGCCGATCATCTCGTTCCGGCCGTACCCGGAAACCTGTTCGAACGCGGGATTGATGTACTGGATCTTCCCTTCCGTGTCGGTGATGGCGATCGTCTCGGCGGCCTGCTCGACGGCCATGCTCAGCAGGGCCTTCTGTTCCTCCGCTTCTTTCCGGACCCGGATCTCCCGCTCCATCGCAACGTTGGCGTCCTGCAGCGCGCGGAACTGGATTCCCAGATGCTCGGACATGGTGTTGAACGCGAGCGCCAGATCCTCGAACTCGTCGCCGCTGTGGATGTCGACCCGCCGGTCGAACTCCCCCGCCATGATCCTGCGCGTTCCCGCCCGAAGCTTCGCCAGCGGAGAGAGGTTCTTGCGGATCTGGACGACGCTGACCAGCGAGACCACGAGCAGCGTGAGCGCGACGACCAGCGCAAACGTTCGGCCGAAGCTTTGCACCGCCCCGAATACGGCCGCCTTGGACTCGGTGACCACGACGGTCCAATCGTCCGAAGCGTACATGGGTTGCAGATAGATCGACCGGAAGTTGACGAGGAGGGTGCCGCCCTCCCGTCGCCACTCGAATCCGCCGATGTGCGCGTTCCGCCTCGCCTCCACGACCCGTCGGGCAATGTCGGCCGGCACCGGATTGGAGCCGTACAGAAAGGTCCCGGCGGAATCCAGGACCGCAACGTGCCCCGTGAGAGGCGCTGCATTCTCGACGATATCGCCCAGAAATCCGGGATGGATCTCCGCGACGAGGACTTCCGAGTCCGCGCCTCTCCGATGGGGTGCAACGGCCATGAAAAGCTCGGAGGACGCACCCCGGTCTTTCCGGACAAAGACAACGGCACGGCCGGAACGCAACTGCTTGCGTACAGCCTCGGTCGGCGGAGGAGCCGGACAGGGCGATCCGAAGTAGGTCTTCGCGCCGTTCCGGCCCCCAAACCGGGTCAACGCGAGAAACTGTTCGTTCACCGAGGAAGGAACCGCGCTCCCCGGACCCGCAGTGGACCAGGCCATCGCGTCGATCTCCGCCCGGAGCGAAGCAAGCCCCTGAACGATCAGCGTGTCGGCGTTATGGGCGGTGCGGCGAAGTCGCCGGTCGACCTGGGTCTTCAGCGTGCCGGACGTTTCCCGGAACGAAAGGAAGGCGAGGCTGCCGATCGGGACCAGGGCGCATACGACGAACAGGAACAGGATCCGCTTGGCGACGGTGCCGCGCCAGAGGGAAAAAGCCGGGCTCATCGAGACACCCGCTCATCCGGAAGCGAAACGGCCTTCCCCACCATCAGCTGTTCACCAATTTCGGGGGCCCTGGGGTCCTCCGCTTCCCGGAAGCGACTCCTCCGACGAGACGCACGGGCGCGGCCGCACCGGTCGGGACCGCCGCATCCCGTCCCGCCATCACCTTCCGGAAAACGCGGACCACGGCCGGGTCGAACTTCCGGCCGGCATTCTCTTCGATGTACGCGCGAACGTCGTTTTCGGCCCAGGCCGACCGATACGGCCGGGGCGATACGAGGGCGTCGTAGACATCGGCAACCGCGAGGATCCGGGCGCCTAGGGAGATGGCCTCTCCGGAAATGCCGCGCGGATATCCCGTCCCGTCGAACGCCTCGTGATGCTGGATAACGAGGGGGAGGACCTCGCGGAACGCCGGTATCGGCTCCAGGATGCGGCCGCCTTTTCCGGGGTGTTCGCGAATGACGTCAAACTCCTCGGGCGTCAGTTTTCCCGGCTTGTCCAGGATGCGGCCGGGAACGCCGATCTTGCCGATGTCGTGGAGCAGTCCGCCGCGGTGCAGCACGTCGAGCTCGTGCGTCGAGAGTCCCATTTCCCCCCCGAGCATAAGGGACAACTCGGTCACCCTCTCGGAATGACCCGCGGTCCAGGAGGATTTCGCGTCGACGGCCCGTGCCAGCGCGGTCATGGTTCCCCAGGTGACGCGGGCGAGTTCCTCGATCAGGCCGGCGTTGGCCAGCGCGACGGCGACCTCATCCGCGATCTGACGGGCGCGCACCAGGTCCTCCGTCGCCTCCCGCGATCCCTTTTCGTATCCCAGGATGAGAACACCCGCGAGATTTCCCTTGTGGACGAGGGGAAGCAGGACGAACCGGATCATTCCGTCGGTCGCCGGAGGAGACAGGAGACCCCGGAATTCCCGTCCGGCTTCCACGATCAGGCTCTCTTCGGTGCTCTCAAGCTTTCGCATCTCTTCCGGTGTGATGACCGCCGGGTGTCGGCGCGAATCGGCGGAATCCCCCGTCCCGGAACCGGCCGCGAAGGTCTGCGCCGTGCCGTCATCCCCCGAACCCATCAGGGACAGGAAGACCGCCGCACAGGGGACGACCGACGGAAGATTCGAGAGAATGGTGTCGATGATCTTCTCCCTTTCCAGCCCGGTGAGGACGGTCCGGACGATCCGGCCCGTTTCGTTCAGGGCGTGGAACTCCTTCCCGAGGCGGGCGGTCATCGCGTTGAAGGAACGGGCAAGTTCCTCGAACTCGTCGCCGCTTTTCACCTCGATCCAGCCGGTGAAATCCCCCTCGCCGATCCTGCGCGTCCCCTCGCGCAGCCTCGCCAGGGGCACGAGATTCCTTCGAATCTGCACGATGCTCAACAGCGAAACCACGAGCAGCGTCAGTGCGACGATCAGGAGAAACATCCGGGTGAAGGCTCGCATGGGAGCGAACGCGCTCGCCTTCGACCGGCTGACCACCACCGTCCAGTCTCCCGAATGATAGGCGGGCCCCAGATAGATCGACCGGTAGCCGAACAGGATCGCGCCGTCCCTTCCCTTCCATTCGAACCGGCCCGCGTGCCTTTTTCGCAGGTCGTCGCGAACGCGCCGGGCAATCCCCGGCGGCAGCGGCCGGGAACTGTAAAGGGGAGCCCCGGTCGAATCGAGGACGGTGACGGCGCCGTTCGCAGGGCTCAGTTCTTTGACCATCTCCTTCAGGTACTGCGGGTCGATCTCGCCCACGGCGAATCCCCGATCCTGCCGCGTCCGGGGAACGGAAACGGCCATGTATACATGGGACGGCTTGCCGGGGACCTCCCGGACGAAGATCGCGGCCTCCCCGGATGACAGATGCCCAAAGAGACCTTCGGTCCGGGGAGGACGAGGGCACGTCGTCCCGAAAATCGTCTCGGGGCCGGACCGTTCGCGGAAAAGGGTCAGGCCGCGGAAGTGCCGGTCCGCGGGCACCGGACCGGCATTTCCGCGCGGACCGGTAGCCGACACAAGCGCCTTCAGTTCCGTCTGGACGGAGAACAACCCTTGAAGGATCCCCATGTTGACGTTCTTGGCGTCGTGGCGAAGCTGCCGCTCCGCCTGCTCCTTGAGCTTCCCGGACATCTCCCGGAGGGAGAGGACGGCGAGGCTGCCGACGGGGAGCAGAGCGCAGACGAGAAACAGGACCAGGATCCGTTTGGCGACGGTTCCGCGCAGGAAGGATGACGCCGCGCTCATCTCGGAACTCCGTCAGTATTTGGACGCCAGGTCGAGGAATGCCCCCGAACGCGCGCGAACCACGTCGTCCAGGCTTCTGGCGTTGTTCAGCTTCTGCTGGGTCCTGCCGTCGGCACCTACGCTGTACAGGTCGTAGTCGAGGTTCAGCGGTCTGTCGAACCCGTCCCAGCGGGCATTGGGAAACCCGGGGGGTTCGTGGGTCAAGTTTACGTACCGGAAAGAATTGCCCCAGGGGTCGCGAAACGGGGGCGACTGGCGCACCGTGCTTCCGTTCGTGCCGAGCAGGTCGTTGAGGGAATCGGGAAGGCGCATGCTGTCGAACTGATAGGCCTTGATCGCGTTCTCGAGCAGCCGCATGTTCCGGATGCACAACTTGACCTTGGAACCATCCGTGTAGTTCCGGTAGGCGGGGATGGCAATGGCGGCCGAGATGCCGATGATGGCCAGGACGATCACGATTTCGATGAGGGAAAACCCTTTCCTTCCGCGGGCCGTCGCGCCCATCCGGCGGCGACGCGCGTCGCTTCGCCCAAGACGAACCTGTCGTCGCGCGCGGAGCAAATCGTCCATTGGGATTGTTTCGGCAGAAGGGCGAAAAACCTTAGATACCGTTGCCTTCGGGTTTACGCACCCGCCGGCCGGTCGAGGAGGAGGGTCACGGGTCCGTCGTTTACGAGCTCCACCTCCATCGCGGCGCCGAACGTCCCGGTTTCCACGCGGATTCCGCGGTCGCGCCGAAGGCGCAGGACCAACTCGTCGAAGAGGGCCGCCGCTTCCGCGGGAGCAGCCGCATCGGAGAACCCCGGCCTCGTCCCCTTGCGGGCGTCGCCGAGCAGCGTGAACTGCGATACGACGAGCACCCCGCCCCCGACGTCGGCAACGGAGCGGTTCATCTTCCCTGCCCCGTCCGGAAAGATCCGCAGGCGGACGATTTTCTCCGCCATCCACGAGACCGCCCCGTCGTCGTCGCCCCGCGCGAAGCCGACGAGCACCAGGAGCCCCGGTCCGATCCGCCCGAGCACGCGGCCTTCGGACGAGACGGAAGCGCGGCTCACCCTCTGGATCACGGCGCGCACGCCGGATCTCCGCCGGCACCGCCTCCGGGCGCGCTTTTGCCGCTCCCGCCGGCGGGTGGCATAATGAAAGAAAGCGGTGAAATTCCGCGGCATGGCGAAGGAGGCCGTCTCCGATGTCTTACGAAACGCGGTTCGCAAAGGTCCGGGATCTCGCGAAGGCGATCGGGCGGCGCCGCGCCGAGATCGTCCGGCAGGCCGTCAAGGACATCGGTTTTACCGTGCGGGACAGCGCAAAAGAGGCCGACGTCGCGGTCAACCGGCTGCAGATGTACGCGGATGCCCGCCCCTTTCTCGAAGAGAGGAAACCTCTCGGAGGGACGGGGTCGAGCGTCTCCCTCATGCTCTCCTACAACGGCAGCGCCTGGCTCAATACCGCGATCACGTCGATCTTCATGGTGGGAAACCGGGTCACCGTGAAATTCTCCTCGAAGGGACAAGGGCTCTGCGACCTCACCGAGTCGCTCTACCGCCCGATCTTCGGAGACGACATCCGGTTCTATCGCGGCAGCGGGCGCAGCTTCGTCGAACGCTCCCTCGACGACCCTTCGGTCTCGGCGGTGGTGATCTTCGGTTTCGACGAGAACGTGCTCCCGTACGAGGAGGCGTTCCGCCGCACGGGAAAGAAGCTCGTTTTCGAGGGGCCGGGCCAGGATCCCTTCATCGTCTTCCCCGACGCGGACCAGACGCTGGCCCTGTCGGATCTCGCGACGGCGAAGTTCATGTACTCGGGGCAGACGTGCACCGCTCCGAAGCGGATCTTCATCCACCGGTCGATCTACGATGAATTTCTCGGGCGGTTCGCCGAAAAGGCGGCAGCGCTGGTCGTCGGGGAGGCGGAGGACGAGCGAACCGACATATCGCCCGTGGCGAGCACGCTCGCAGTCTCGCGAATCCGCGCCCAGCTCTCCGATGCGGTGTCCCGCGGGGCGACGATCGTACTGGGCGGGAGGATCGACGGGAACCTGGTCTACCCCACGATCGTGCGGGACGCGACCGACGACATGCTCGGAATGCGGGAGGAAGTGTTCGGCCCCGTCGCGTTCACCACGCCGTTCGACACGAAGGAGGAGGTCCTGGCCAGGGCGAAGGACCACAAATATGCGTTGCGCGCCGCGGTATTCGGAGGCCGCGACGCAGCGGAAACCGCCCGGGAACTCGTCGGGGAGGCGTACTGCCACCCGGTGAACGGGTACACCTTCGGAAAATTCGGCACCGTGGCACTCAATGAGACGCGGGCGGAATCGTGGAAAGGCGCGTTCGTCGTGAAGGCCGTCGGAGGGTACGGGTACTCCGGCTGGATCTGGGAGACGGTGAACGGGTCCTTCCGGATCAAGCAGGGGCCGAAGCTCCTGAGTCTGGAGACCGCCGCGGACGGCCAGAGCTGACCTTCCCGAAACCGCCCTGACCACCCGCCGGAGCGGGAGCACGCGGGTGCCGAGGAGGCGATCCGCGGGAGGCACGGTCATCCGGCCCGGAAGGGCAGATCGATGACGTAGCGCCACGTTCCGTCGCCGCGCCTTCGGACGACTTCGGTGCTCAAATCCACCGTCTCCCGAGGCCTGCCGTCGGGCCCGACGCCGGAGAGGCGCCAGTTCGCCCGCAGGAGCGCGACGTCCCCGGTCCGGACGACGAGCGCGGTCGCGAGCTCCATCGTTCCCTTCCCCGCAAGAAATCGTTGCAGCACCTCACGGATCGCCCCGCTTCCGGTCACCGGTTCGTCCCCGGGCCGGGGGACGAGCGCCGCGTCCTCCTCATAGAGGGAGCACAGTCCGTCCAGGTCTCCCGCGTTGAACGCCTTCGCGAACAGGGCGTGCAGCTCCTCCGGTTTCCGCGCCTCCATGTTCGCCCCTCCCTTCGCCCGCCGCATCGCCGATCGAGCTCGCCTCGGGCGGTTCCGCCGTACGCGGGCCCTCCGTGCGCGCATCCGGCCGGACGCCCCCCGAAGTTCTGCTTCTTCGTACGATTCCGCCCGGAGCAAATCGGGTTCCGGCGCCCGCCTGAAGCCTTCCGCGGCGCACCCGGCGGTCTCGGATTTAAGACTTTCGCCGGAGAATCCGATCCGTGTTCCGAAGAGGCGCAACCGACCCGAACGACTGGAAAGGAGACGGATGCATGGTGAAGAAGAAACGGTCCACAATCGCTTTTCCCGCGGTGATGGCCCT
>CAYWOT010000017.1:0-17809 GCA_964459975.1 uncultured bacterium | reverse complement strand
CCACCGCCATTGCCGGCATCTTCCAGCTCTTCGAGCACCACCGCGAGCATCTCCCGGGCGGAAAGCGACCGCAGGTACGGCGGCCGGCCCGAAAGCCGGAAGAGGCGCCGATACCGCCCGTCCGGCCACGCCGCGCCGCCCGCCCCCGTTTCGATGTTGCGGCGGTCCCTTCCGTCCTCGTACCGGGCGAACACGTGGGACGGAACGTACACGCCGTGGAGCGGAAGGGAAAGCCGCTCGGCAAGCACCAGGTACAGCGCCGTGAGTCCGAGGCAGTTGCCGCGACGGCGCGCCAGCACGCGGTCGAGGAGGAAGTTGTCCGGATTGCCCGCGTCGCGGTCGTACGTGAACCCCTCCTCGACGAACAGGAGACGGTTGAGCCTGCCCGTGACCTCGCGCGCGCCGCGGGCGCCTTTCAGCGCGGCGCGGACCTTCCCGGCGAGACGGTCGATCCGCGCTTCGACCGACGCCGCGTCAAAGCGCACCCCGGTCAGCTCCTCGCCGACGCGGGACGAGATCGTGACGAGCGTCGTTTCGAACGGCATCGGGGAGTCCGGAAGCCGCGCGAGCGAGCCCAAGGCGCCGGCGTCGCGCGCATGCGGGTGCGCTCCCGCGGGCAAGCCCCCCGCATATCCCGGATTCGGACTTCCCGGGATCCCCAGGAACGGCACCAGGAACATCACGGAAAGGAACGCCTTCGACATGCGGCGCACAGTCACTCGAATACCGCCCGTTGCCTCGCAAAAAACGGAAGATGCAGAGCAGGCTAGCAGGATGAGGGCGGAAAGACAATCCAAGGAAAGTGTCCGGGAGAACGGTGTAGACTATTGCCGAAGGAGGTGACGCAGGCGGTGGGCATGCTCGGACGGGCCTTCGCATGGAGTTTCGTGCGGGCGCCGCTTCTGGCGGACCTCTGGGCGCGGACCCGCCGCGCGAGGGGGCCGCCTCGCTTCGTCCCCCCGGCCATGCCGCTGTCGGGCGCGAGAATCGGGCTGGTCAGCACCGGGGGCGTCCATCACATCGACCAGTCTCCGTTCCGCCGCAAGGACGAAAGCCCGCACGGGGACGGCTCATTCCGGCGACTGGATCTCGCCCGCCCCCGCAATGCGTTCGCCATTACCCACGACTGGTACGACCACCGCGACGCGGAACGCGACCTGAACCTCGTGCTGCCCGCGGAGCGCCTCCGCGAGCTTGCCGCCGACGGAGTCATCGGGGCGCTTCATCCGGTCGCGGCCGGCCTGATGGGCCACGTCGAAGGGAAGGAGGAGGTCCGCCTCGAGTTCGAAACGGCTCCCGCGGTCGCCGCCCTCTTCCGCGAAGAAGGGGTGGACGCGGTCCTCCTCGTCCCCGCCTGAGGCACCTGCAACCTGGCGGCCGGTCTGGTCGCCCGGACGATCGAGAAGGCGGGCATTCCGACCGTCGCGATCTCCAACTCCGTCGAGGTCACGCGGCGCATCCGCCCTCCGCGCGCCATCTGCGTCCGGTTTCCCTTCGGGCACGCCGTGGGAGAACCGGGGAACCGGCCGCAGCAACGCCGGGTCCTCCTCGAAGCCCTGAAGCTGCTCGCGGAGGCGGCGGGGCCCGAAATCCGGCCTCTTTCCCACCTGAAATGGCGGCGGACCGACTACGGCGCGCTCCCGCCGGTCGAGCTTCCGGCAGGGATCGCCGTCCGATAGCCCGCCGTTCGATCGTCTTCGGCGAACGCTCCGGGGGGGTCCGTTCGCTTAAAAAAAAACCGGTGGCCGCGGCGCGGGAGCGCATTGTACGCTTTTCCCGATGCGTGTGCGAACGATCCTCCGGGCAGCCGTTCTTGCGGCGCTCGTGTTCCAGTTGTCCGCGTCCGCCGCAGAGGCGGCGTTCTGCGGATTCGACGCCGGCCGGGCAGACGCCGGATGCCGGTCCGCCGACGAAGCGACAACGACGCTCTCCTCCTTCTCCGGCTGCCGTGTGGACGCCGCAGCGCCCGGGAGCCACGTTCCGCGAACCGAACCGTGCTCCCTGTGCGCATTCTGCCTGGCACCCTTTGCCCGGGCGTCGCTGCCCTCCCTGGCTCCCGACGGCCGCATGGAACGCGTCGCCCCGGCGGAGAGCGCCACGCTCTACGAAGCGCCGTCGTCCTCCCTGTTAAGACCTCCCATAGCGTAAGCCCTCCTTTCCACCGCGGCCCTGCCGCGGGTGCGTGCACCGCCTAAGCGCGAACGCCGGCGTGCGCCGCAGCCGTGTTCCATACCTTGAGCCTGTTTCCAAGGAAGGAGTCTCGATGAATACCGTTTCCGAGACACACGCCGAGCACATGTCCGGCTCCACCGCAACGGATCGGGAGCATGGACCGTCGCCGGCGACCCGCATCTGGAATCTCCTGATTTCGGTGAAATTTGCGATCTGGATCCTCATCCTGCTGGCCGCGACCTCCATGGTCGGGACCGTCATCGAGCAGAACCGGCCCGCGGACGAGCTCGTGCGGATCTACGGAGAGCGGACCTACCAGGTCCTTGCGTCCCTCCAGCTGTTCGACATGTACCACTCCTGGTGGTTCCTCCTCCTGCTCTGCCTGTTCACGCTCAATCTCACATGCTGCACGATCGACCGGCTTCCCCGGGCGGTCCGAGCGGTCCGGAACCGCCGCCTGACGCTCACCGAGGCGCTGGAGAAGACCCTTTCCCTGTCCGGGCGGTGGAAAGACGAGGGCGACCTCCGGCAGAACGCGGAGGCGTACCGGTTCGCTCTCGCCCGGGCATTCGCGGCACCCCGGATCACGGAGGCGGGGGACACCGTCCACCTGTACGCGGAAAAGGGCGCCTTCGGGCGGTTGGGCGCGTACGTCACGCACGCGGGCATCATCGTCGTCTTCGTCGGTGCCATCCTCGGGAACGTCTTCGGCTTCAAGTCCTACGTGGCGATCCCGGACGGCCAGACGACGTCCCACCTTACGGTCCGCCGGGGGACGAAGACGATCGATCTGCCCTTTTCCATTCGAAACAACAAGTTTTCGATGGAGACCTACCCGAACGGCGAGCCCCGAAGGTACGCCTCGGACTTGAGCGTCATCGAGAACGGGCGCGAGGTCCTGCGCAAGACGATCGAGGTCAACGATCCGCTCGTCTACAAAGGCGTCTGGTTCTACCAGGCGAGTTACGGGCAGGCAAGCAACCCCGTGGCCCGGGTTCGGCTCACGAAAGCCTCGGGGGCGGGCGCGGAGACCCTGAGCCTTCTTCCCGGCGAACCGCAAACGATCCCGGGATACGGCACGATCCGCGCCGTGAACTACGACCCGGACTACCTGGGTTTCGGTCCGGCCCTCGAGGTAATCGTGAAGAGGCCCGACAAAGCGGCCCGCGCGGTCTGGTTGTTCCAACGATATCCCGGATTCGACCGGCGGCGCGGGGATCCCTACCATCTCGGCTTCCTCAAACTGGACGAAACCTTCTACACCGGCCTCCAGGTCGCCCGGGACCCCGGCGTGAACGTCGTGTGGCTCGGGTGCCTGCTGCTGACGGGGGGGATGCTGATGTCGTTCTTCCTCTCCCATCGGCGCATCTGGATCCGCCTGTCGCCCGGCGCCGCGGGGCGGACCGAGGTCACGGCGGCCGGAAGCGCGAACCGGAACCGGCCGGCGTTCGAGAAGACCTTCGCGGCCGTCGTGGCGAAGGTCCGGCGGGATCGATCCACTACGGACAAGGAGAACGACACATGAACACGCTCAACGTCCAGCTTTTCGATTTCACGATGCTTCTCTTCGGCGGAGCCTCCGGGACCCATATCGCCGCGCTCTACGGGAAAAGGGAAACGCTCGCCCGGATCGGCACCTGGATCTGCCTGGCCGCCGCCGTCGTGTCCACGGCCGCTCTCGGGGACCGATGGATCGAATCGTACCGCCTGGGAATCGGGCGGATCCCGGTCACCAACCTGTACGAGTCCCTCGTCTTCTTCGCGTGGGCGGTCAACCTCTTCTACCTGGTGGTCGAGCGCAGGTACGGGAATCGCTCCTTCGGCGCCTTCGTCATGCCGATCGCGTTCCTGACCATGCTCTTCGCCTACACGAACGACAGCGGCATCGAGCCGCTCGTCCCGGCGCTGCAGTCCTACTGGCTGCACGCGCACGTGATCACGTGCTTCATCGGATACGCGGCGTTCGCCCTGTCCGCCGGCGTCGCGGTCATGTACCTGCTCAAGGCCGGGCAGGAGGCGGCCCGCACCACGGGCGGAGTCGTAAACGGCTTCCCCTCGGCCAAAGTCCTCGACGACCTCGTCTACCGGACGATCATCTGGGGATTTCCGTTCCTCACCGCCGGGATCATCACGGGTGCGGCCTGGGCGGACTACGCCTGGGGCACCTACTGGTCGTGGGATCCGAAGGAGACCTGGTCGCTCATCGTGTGGCTCGTCTACGCGGCGTTCCTCCACGCCCGGGTCACCCGCGGCTGGCACGGCAGGCGGGCGGCAATCCTCTCCATCGCGGGGTTCCTGGCGACGATCATGTGCTACCTGGGCGTCAACCTGGTCCTGTCGGGCCTCCACAGCTACGGGGGATAACGGCGACGTTACGGCGCCGGGCCGGGGAACCGCTCCCCCGCCGCCGTCAGGACCCTCCCGCCTTCTTCCGGAGCGTCCTCCCGGCGTCCGCCGCGCGGGACGAAGAGACCGAACGGACCCGTCGCCGACGGAGAAACCGGCCGGCCATTCCCGTCGGATGCACGCCGCGGGAACCGGCGCGCCCGTTCGCCGGTCCATAAGGTGTACGGACGAGAACGAAGGCTCCGGAGGCGGCCGGGATGTACCGGATCGGCGTTGCGAGGGGGGCGCTCCTGACGGCAACTTCCCTGTCGGGAGCCTACGTTCTGTGTTTTCTGTTCGACCTCCTGGATCCGGGAATGGCGATGCGGGCCTCGTGGGAATCCCTTCTTCCCGGGATTTCCCGCTTCGCTCCGGCCACGTTTCTCCCCGGGCTCGTGGAAACCTTTCTGATCGGCGCGGCGTTGGCGGTGGTTGGGTTGCCTCTCTATAATCTGTACTTCGCGCTCCGGGACAAGTTCGAGGAGATCGGGGCCGCACGGTACAACGACCGCCTGAAATATTTCTGACCCGGTCTACAGGAAATCATCCGCTTCTTTCCTCGTACGTTTCCCGGCCGATTTCCCGGCGAACGCGGCGCCCGTTTCCAAGGTCCGTCATCGCTTCATCCGATCCGGCGGTTCCGGCCCGCGGTGCGCTTCGGCACGGCGCAAGCTTCCGTCGACGCCATACCCGAGGCGGACTTTCTTTTCGGGGGATCCAAAAAAAAGGGATTCCGGACGGAATCCGGAATCCCCTTGATCAAGCGAGGTTGGCGAAAAGAAACCTTGCCGTCCCCCGTGTCAGCGGGTTGACGAATCGGGGGTTGTGCGAGGGGTCCCGGCCGGGTGCCCACCGTCGAATCCCCTCTGCGACGTCCAGTTTCCGCCTCTGCCCGAGTACATGGCGCCGGGCCCCATGCCCGAGCCCATCCAGCCGGCACCCCTGCCCGAGTACATGGCGCCGGGCCCCATGCCCGAACCCATCCAACCGGTTCCCCTGCCCGAGTACATGGCGCCGGGCCCCATGCCCGAACCCATCATCTGGCCGGGTCCCATGCCGCCGCTCCATCCGTACCCCGAACCGTATCCCTGCGGGCCGCCGTAGGCGCCCCCCGTGTGCGCGGACGCCACCGCCACCAGTCCCGCCAACCCGAACGCCACCACCAGAGCCATCGCCGCCTTCTTCATCTCCTTGGTCCTCCCTGTTGTTGCGCATCCCCGGACCGCTTCCCTTTAAACCTCTCCGGCGAATCGCGAACTCCTTTTGGCTCCCTAAGACGGGCGAGGCCCCGATCCGTTACGCGCCGTCACCGACGGCCGCCGCCGCCCGGGCCCATCATCATCCCCCCCATACCGCCACCGGCGCCGCCCATCGGCATCCCCTGCATCATCCCCTGCATCATCCCACGCATCCGATCCCACCCCGCGTCGCACATCCCAAGCGCCTCCGCAACGTCCTGCCGACGGTCCGCGGGAACCAGCCCTTCCAACGAGCGCAGGCGATCCTTTTGCAGCCGCTCCAGCGACACGATCTGCGCCTTGTACGCCGACGCCTTCGATTCCGGAAGCTCCGAGGCGTCCGCCAAAGCCTCCTGCGCCTCGGCGAGCATCGACTCGATCAGCTTCCGGTCCGCCCCCTTCCCCTCTTTGAGCGTCTTGGCAACCTCCGCCAGACGCCGCTTCGAAAACGTGATCCGAAGCTCCACGCGGTCCGCCGTATCCGAGGTGAGCGCAAATCGTACCCGCTCCGTAAAAATCTTGACCGGGTAAAGAAAGTCCCCGGGAACCGTCCGAGCCGACAGCTCCACCGAGCTTGCCCCCACCATGAGCATCACAACCCCGGCGACCGCCGCCTTCGCCCACCCCGACGCCCACCACCGGCTCCGCCTGCGGCTTGCCGCCTCCTCCCGCCGGGCATTTTGCCTCGCCAGCTCCCACCCCAGGCGAAGAAGCGCCGCCGAGGCCCCCGGAGCCGACTCCTCCGCGGGCGCCGACGCCTCCCGGACATCCCCGGCCAGCGCCACCAGGTTCTCCACCTCCGGCGCACTCTCCGGGTACCCGGCGAGGAACGACTTCCAGTCCTCGCCGCGACCCGCCATCTCCAGGCAGATGTCGAGCAGTTCTTCAGGGGTCTTTCTCATCCCTTCGTCTCCAGCGCGGCCCGAAGCGCCCCCAGAGCCCGGAACTGAAGCGCGCGAACCGCCCCCGACGACCGTCCCGTCATCTCCGCCACCTCCTCGGGGGCGTAGCCCATCACGAACCGCAAGATCACCGTCTCCCGCTGCTCCTCGGTCAACGCCTGCAACCCCTTGCGCAGCCGCTCCCCGTCGAGCTTGCGCTCGACGGCCTCCCGCGGGTCGTTTCCCCCCGCGATCTCCTCCGGAAGCGCAACCTCCCCAGATCGGACTCCCCGCTTCCGGTAATGGTCCGTCACGACGTTCCCGGCGATCCGGAACAGCCACGCCTCCAGGCTCCCCTTCTGTTCCCGGATCGATCCCAGCATCCGAACGAACACCTCCCCGGCAAGGTCCTCCGCGTCCCGAACATCGTCCACCTTATACGAAATGTACCGGTAGATCCGCGGATAGAGCCGCTCGCAGATCTGAGCCAGAGCCCCCGACTCCCCCTGTCGCGCCGCCTCCACTACAGGCGGCGGGATCTTCTCCTCCACCGGCCTCCCCTTGCCTTGAACTCTAAAGACGGTTCGACCCCGGTTTCGTTACGCGTCGGACTCCTTCCAGATAAGGAAGCCTACCACAGCCGAAATGTCCGCCCGGGATTTCCGCGGGCCGCTGGAGACGCCCCGGCGCTGCCCGGACCTCCTGCCGGCGAATCCACGGGTTCGAGCACCAGTGGATCGGCCTCGTGGCGATCGGAAAAGGCACGCGTGACACCGGGTGGGGGGATGAAGCCTATTCGACGTCCTCCGGACAATTCCTCAAGAATAGTTCGCGGCGGCCCGCCCGCCGGAAAGCGGCGGACCGACGCTCGACCGGGAAAATAACCACAAATCAACCGCCTCCGTTATGGCTCGACACGGGCGCTCCGGCACGGGTGATGCGCGGAATGAAATTCAAGGGCCTTGTGGAGGGCGAACGAAATCATCCGGGCGCGATACGAACGACTGCAGGCCGTCAGGATCGGGGAGTGAAGGACGCACGATTCCGGACAGGCGTTCGAGCGCAGCAGGAACGAAAGCGGGCAACCGCCTTTGACCCGAACGCGACCCGGCCGGTGGTCCCGTTCCGCCCGGGACCACCGCAAGCCGTACCGAGTCCAGGCCGCGCTCCCGGCAAAGTCGTGCCCGTCGCCTCGACGGACTTCACCGGTTTCTCCAAGGTCACCCCGGGTCGGCGGCGCTAAGCCCGGCTCCCGCCTGTCCAGGGATTTTCGCCTCGGTTTTCTAAACGGAAGGCGACGACCCGCCTACTGCCCGTAGCCGCCCATCATTCCAGGGCCCATACGGTAGCCGCCCCTTGTTCCGCCGCGCCCCCCGCCGTAGCCGCCCCACATCCCGGGGCCCATTCCGTAACCGTATCCCATCATTCCCGGGCCCATTCCATAGCCGCCCATCATCCAGGGCCCCATTCCGTGACCATATCCCATCATTCCGGGGCCCATTCCATAGCCGCCCATCATTCCGTAACCCATCCCGTATCCCATGCCGTATCCCATCATCCCGTACGATTCGGCGACTTCCGGGTACTTCTGCCGCGTCCGGAACGCAAAGACCAGTTGCTCCCTTTCCAGCTTGGCCCGCGCCTCCTGCCACTCCCGCTGCTTCTTGAGCAGCGCGTCTTTGGTCGTCTTGGGGTTGAGCATCAGGGCCGCGAGCTCGTACCGCTCCATCACGACCTGCTGCCGCAGCATCGCCGTGTCCTGCCACTGCTTCTGCTGGGCCTCCCAAAAGCTCTCGAACTGGTTCTGTCCGTTCGCCGGCTGTCCCGTCTGGGCCGCAAACGTGAGTGGAGCGAAGCACACCGATGCCGCCAAGAGTCCGATCAGCATTCGTCCTTTCATCACGGTCCTCCGAAATCCCAATGGTGTTGGTACCGCCAACGTCACATGGTCCGATCTCAAAGAAGGTCCTTCTTCTTCTCCTCGAACTCGTCCCTGTTGATCTCTCCCCGGGCGTACCGCTTCTTCAGGATCTCCAGCGGCGACTCCGCGCCGCGTCCTGTCTCGCGATTCCTCGGAGCGACGGCCAGCCACCGGATCAGCAGCACGATCGCCACGAGGACAAGACCCCAGAAGACGATCATGAAGATCACTCCAAACCATCCCATTCCGTATCCGCCGTATCCGCCATATCCGCCGAACATCGAAGCTCCAGTCCCGCCCTATGCGGCGTAACAGTTCTTTCCTTCCGGTATTTCTCGTTGCCTCCGGCCCCGCAGAACGCGCAGGTCCTGCCGGATTGTTCTTCCTCTTTTAAGGGCCCTCCGTTTGGGCGGTCGTTCCGCGGACGGGATCCTTCCATGCTTTCGCGCCGCCGGAACGTGGGGAATTGCCGGGCTTCCCGATCGCACCCTTCCTCCCTGCTTGCATGGTCTACGCGAGCCCGCGTCCGCTTTGCGTCCGGGAGGACCAGGTTTGGCACCCGTATGCCGTAGGCCATAGCTTTCGATTCGTCCCCTCCCCGTCGGGTTCCCCTTCGGTCCGAAAATTCCCGCCAGGTGATGCCCGCGAACTCCACCTCCAATCGGCTTTCCCTCCCTTCGTGCGGTCCGGAGGGGGGGAGAGGGGGCGGTCGTTGCCGGCCGCCCTATTTGAGCTGGATGGAAAACGGATACCCGCCACTGCCGTCCGAATACGTGGAGACCATCACGTTCTTCTGCGCGTTCAGGAGCCCGTGGAACGTCGAGGAGACCATCCCCCCGCCCATCATGCCCCCGCCGCCCATCATGCCGCCCATGCCTCCTCCCGCGCCGCTCAGCGTCAACTCTCCGCCGCTTACGACGAACGTCATCGGGGAAGACGAAAATGCGCCGGAGCTGCCCATCATCCCCGAGAACGCGTCGCTTCCGCCGCCGTCGATGACGGAGTGTCCGTACGCCCACGCACGGGAGCCCGCATTCCCGGACGACACCGCGTGCATCACCCAGTCGCCGGTCAGGTCCGCCGTGGAAGAAACGCCCCCCGTGTCTTTCACCATCACCCACAGCTCCGGACGGCCTCCGAACGTGTCGGTGGCCACGATCATCTGCTTATCCGACGAGAGGACGCCGCGGAACGACGCGTCGCTCGCTTCGGTCATCATGCCGTTGCCGTCCACGGAAAACGCGAAGGTCCCGCCGCCGCCCGGCCCCGCATTCGTGGTCATGGAGGCGATGGTGGCGCTGCCGAGCACGAAATCCATCTGTCCGAAGGCCCATCCCGACGTCGTGTTGTCGCCGCCTGCGGTAAGCCGCTGGAACCGCCACGTTCCGGTCAGATCCGAGCCGTCCGTGTGGTAGACCCCACTGCCCTTCAGGGCGATCATCATCGCGGGCCCCCACGGATTGTCGGTAAAGGTCGCCACCATCAAGGTTTCGTCGGCCGATACAACGCACTGGAACGTATCGTCGTCGGAATTCCGGAGCATTCCGGACAGGGACAGGGCGTACGGAATTCCGTCCCGGGGAGATGAAACCGTTCCGTTCCGGACGATCCCCGTCATGTGGCCCAGCCCGTTGTTGTCGAACGAGAGCATGCCGTGCTCCCATCCCGTCGCTCCGGACGTCATGATCGTGTTGTAGCTCCACGACGTCCCCTTGACGTCATCCCCCGAAAAGGCGCTCCCCGCGAGGGAAGCGGGAACCATCGCATTCGCGCCGACGCCGGTCATCAATCCAGGACCGTTCGCGGGGGCGGAGTCCCCCGAGCCGAGGTCGGGAGCGACCATGCCGAGAGAGATCACCTGGCCGTTCGCACCGCTGCCCAGCGAGAACACATTGTTCGCGCCCACGTACATGGGGTAGACCCTGGCGTACCCGGTCCCCTCGTTTTCCATCACGTAGAACCGGTAATTCGCCCCCGTGGGCAGCTCCATCGAGAACGTCTTCTGCGTCCCGGCGGCCGTCGCCCTCGCCGCTTCGGCGTTCGTATCGTCGTTCACCGCGACGAAGACGGTCCCCGGCACCGAGCCCTGGATCGTGGCGGTGCCCGTCGAGGTCGAGCTCGTGGAACCTGCGCCGCCCCCGCCGCACGCAACCAAGGCCAACGTCCCGAGCACACCGAAGATCCCCCAGACATATCGTCGTCCGATCCGCGTCACCATCGCCTCCCGTTCCCGTCCTGTCCTATTGGAAGAACCCGATCCCGCGGGGGATTGTCCCCAAGCGGAGAGGAGAAAGGGAACCCGGACCCCCTCCGGGTTCCCCTTTTTGTCGTGCGGTATCGCCGGCCCGTGCGCCGCGCCGGCTCCTGGTCCTTTCCGCCTACTCCTGGGCCGGATAGATCCCGACCACCTCGCCGGTAAAGCCGTTGACCTGAACCTCGAACCGGCCGTTCTTCCCGGTCAGCGACGCCGTGTAGAAGGGCCGGCCGTAGTCGTCGCGCTCCACCTGTCCCACCGTGGACCCCGGAAACGACTTCCCGGCGAACGCTTCCACCCGCTTCTGGATCTGGTCCGCCGGAAGCAGGGTAGCCGAAGCCGTCGTGCCCCACCCCGGGCCGCCGCAGTAATCGCCCGACCCGTGCATCCATCCCGGCCCCGCTCCCGAGTGCATCCACCCCCAGCCGGGACCCATCATCCAGCCGTACCCCTGTCCGCCGTATCCGCCCGGGGTGTGCGCAAACGCCACCCCCACCAGTCCCGCCAGACCGAACACCGCCACCAGAACCATCGCCGCCTTCTTCATCTCCTTACTCCTCCCCTTTTTCGATCCCCGCGCCCCGCACTTCCGAAAGCTTCGGCGGATCGTGAACTCGTTTTGCCGCCATAAGACGGACGAGGCCCCGATCCGTTACGCGGATCATCAACGTGCGCGTCCACGGAATCCCGGACAAGGGCATCCAGGACCAGAGCGCTAGAGGATCGGGCGAACGCTCACGGGCCCATCCCCGTCACACGTGGAGCCCAGACGCTCCAGCACCCGAAGGATTCCGGTACGCTCTTTCCGTTTTCTTCCGACATCCTCGATGTTTGCCGGAACCGGGCGGCCGGGGTCGTCGATCCGATTCATGACGGACGGCTTGCCCGCCTTCTTCGTCCACAGGATCTGCGGTCCCCCGGGCGACGTCGTCGATCTCGATCCGTTTATGACAGCGCAGGCGAAACGGCGGGAAGCGGACGCGAATCGCACGAACAGGCGCGTCCCCTCAAACAAGGTTCGCGAATTCCGGCGGCCGAGCTTCCCGATCCGGCAAGGAGAGGCGCCGAGAACCGAAAAGGAGGATGTTCATGGCCCACGAGGAACATGAAGGGACGGGAGCCGTACAGCAGAAGGACCCCGTGTGCGGAATGACGGTGGGAGCGGACACGCCTCACAAGCTCGAGCACGGCGGGACGACCTACCTGTTCTGCAGCGCCGGTTGCATGGAGAAGTTCCGCAAGGAACCGTCGCGGTACGCAGCGTAGACGACGCGCGAAGACCCGGCGTTTTCGGGAGCGGCAGCGCCGAGCGGGCGTACGGCCCATACGGACCGGCGCCTCGCTCGTTCTCCGCCCTCGCACGGCGTCCCGAGCGCCCGCCGGTGCCGGTTCAGCCGAGCGAATCGAACACCCTGCGCACGCGCGCGTACGCCTCCTCGGCGACGGGAGCCAAGGCGGCGTTGTCCACGAGTGCGAACATCGCCTTCGGATCTGCGATCGAGACGACCACGCCCTCCGGCGCCTCCTGCACAACGACGTTGCAAGGCAGAAGCAGCCCGATCTGCCCCTCGGCTTCGAGCGCCCTGCGGGCGAGCGACGGGTTGCAGGCGCCGAGAATGACATAGCGCCGGAACTCCACGTCCAGTTTCTTCTTAAGCGTCTCCTTGACGTCGATCTCCGTGAGGACGCCGAACCCCTCCTCTTTCAGGGCCGCGGTGGTCTTCTGAACCGCCTGCTCGAACGTCGTCCCCTTCAGCCCCTTTTCGAATCCGTAGCGCAATTCCCCCATCGCCGTCGCTCCTTTCCCCGAACCGCCTCGTTTCGCCGGCGCGCCCCAGGACGCCGCTACAGCACCATGCGACGCAGTCGCAGAGCGTTCCCCACGACCGACACGGAGCTGAAGCTCATCGCCGCGGCGGCGATGATGGGGCTCAAGAGAAGCCCGATGAACGGATAGAGAACACCCGCGGCAATCGGGATCCCTACCCCGTTGTAGACGAACGCGAAGAACAGGTTCTGTTTGATGTTGCGCATCGTCCCGCGGCTCAAGCGCCGCGCGCGGACGATCCCCCGCAGGTCCCCCTTGACCAGGGTGACGCTGGCGCTTTCCATGGCGACGTCCGTCCCCGTGCCCATCGCGATCCCCACATGGGCCCGTGCAAGCGCCGGAGCGTCGTTGATTCCATCCCCTGCCATCGCGACGACCTTGCCTTCGTCCTGGAGCTTCTTCACGGCGTCCGCCTTCTGGTCCGGGAGGATCTCGGCGAACACGTCGTCGATCCCCAGTTTCCCCGCCACGGCCTGCGCGGTCGTCCGGCTGTCGCCGGTGAGCATCACGATCCGGATTCCGTCGCCGTGGAGCGCCCGGATCGCCTCGGGAGTCGTCGCCTTGATGGGGTCGGCCACGCCGAGGATGCCGACAGGCTTTCCGTCCGCCGCGACGAACATGACGGTCTGCCCGTCCTTCCGGAACGACTCCGCCTTTTCGGCGAGCCCGCCGGGATCGATGCCGATCTCGTCGAGCAGGGCGCGGTTCCCGAGGGCGACGGATTTCCCTGCCATCTTCCCCTTCACCCCTTTGCCGGTCACCGACTCGAACGCCTCCACGTTCCCCGCGGCGATTCCCCGTGCCGCTGCGCCGTCGACGATGGCCGCCGCGAGCGGATGCTCGCTCCCCCGCTCGAGGCCGGCCGCCATCCGGAGCAGGGCCCCTCCGTCGGTTCCGTCAGCCGGCTCCACCGTGACCAGCTTCGGCTTTCCTTCGGTGAGAGTTCCGGTTTTGTCGACGACGAGCGTGTCAACCTTCCGCATCACCTCGATCGCCTCCGCGTTCTTGAACAGAACCCCGGCGGTCGCGCCCTTCCCCGTCGCAACCATGATCGACATGGGAGTGGCCAGCCCCAGCGCACAGGGGCAGGCGATGATCAGAACGGCGACCGCGTTGATCAGCGCATGCGCCATGCGGGGCGCCGGGCCGGCGAGCCCCCATGCGAAGGCGGTGACGACGGCGATCCCGACGACCGTCGGAACGAAATACCCCGCCACCTGATCCGCCAGCTTCTGGATCGGGGCGCGGCTGCGCTGGGCGTCCGCGACCATCTGCACGATCCGGGCGAGAAGCGTCTCGGAGCCGACTCTCTCCGCCTGCATCACGAGCGCGCCGGTCCCATTGACCGTGGCCCCCGTTACGCGGTCGCCCGGTTTCTTCTCCACCGGAATCGGCTCGCCCGTCACCATCGATTCGTCGATCGAGCTCGTCCCGTCGAGGACTACGCCGTCCACCGGCACCTTCTCGCCGGGGCGGATACGAAGCTTGTCGCCCTTGCCGACCTGGTCGAGGGGGACGTCTTCGTCCGACCCGTCATCCCGGATTCGCCGGGCCGTTTTCGGCGCTAACCCGAGGAGCGCGCGGATTGCGGCGCCCGTCTGGCTGCGCGCTCTGAGCTCCAGCACCTGTCCGAACAGCACCAGCGTGACGATGACGCCCGCCGCCTCGAAGTAGACAGACACCTGGCCGGACGCCCCGCGGAACGACGCGGGAAAGATGTCGGGGAACAGTGCGGCGACCAGGCTATAGACGTAGGCCACACCGGTACCCAGCCCGATCAGCGTGAACATGTTCAGGCTGCGGTACAGGATCGACTGCCAGCCGCGGACGAAGAAGGGCCACCCCCCCCAAAGGACGACCGGCGTGGCCAGCGCCAGCTCGAACCACGTAAGCGTCCGGGCCGACGCGACGCTCTCGAGCGGCCGGCCGGGAAGCAGGTCGGCCATGGCGAGGAGGAACAGGGGAACCGTGAGCACGGCGCTCACCCACAGGCGCCTGCGCATGTATCCCAGCTCCGGATTCTCCTCCTCCTCGACGGTAACGGTGCGGGCCTCCAGAGCCATGCCGCACTTCGGGCAGCTTCCCGGGCCGTCGCGGACGACTTCCGGGTGCATCGGACAGGTGTATTCCGTCCGGGTACCCGGCGCGGCTACCGTCAACGGCTCCAGCGCCATGCCGCACGCCGGGCACGCCCCGGCCCCGACCTGCCGGACCTCCGGATGCATGGCACACGTATAGTCCGCCCCGGCGGCGCCCTCGTCCGACTTGGCCCGTGCTTCGCCGGCCAGGTACCGGGCCGGATCCTTCCGGAACTTTTCCAGGCACGGGGCGCAGCAGAAGAGATACCCGGTCCCCGCATGCATCATCCGGTGCGGGCTTCCTTCCTCCACGTCCATCCCGCAAACGGGATCCTTTTTCGGCGCCGCCCCTGCGGCCGAGGAACGCTCTTCCGCGGCCTTTCCGGACTCGAGGTACCCGGAGGGGTCCTTTCGGAACTTTTCCAGGCACGCAGCGGCGCAGAAGAGGTACTCGGTCCGGTCGTGGACCAGCCTGTGCGGGCTCCCCGCATCGACCTCCATCCCGCACACGGGGTCCTTTTTCCGCGCCGCCGAACGGTCGTCCGCGAGTTCGCCGCCTTTCAGGTACCGAGCAGGGTCTTTCCGGAACTTTTCCAGGCACGAAGCGGAGCAGAAGAGGTACTCGGTCCCCCCGTGTGCGGTCCGGTGCGGGCTCCCTTCCTCCACGTTCATCCCGCACACGGGGTCTCGTCGGCTGGCCCGAGCCTCCATGGCGTCCTCGCCCCGGTCACGCGAATGTCCATGCTCCGCGTCCTTCATGGATTCCTCCTTACCGTTCTCGACGAATTTCTAGGGCCCGTTCCCGCACCTGGTCTACGATGGCCCCGACCCCTTCTCGGGATTCAGTGCTCACCGGGCGGCAGCGCCTTGCCATCGTCTTCCCGGTCCTCCTGCCGGTGCCCGCCCGTGGCACCGCCTCCTCCGTTCCCGCCGCAGCATCCTCCGCCGCGAAACATCAGAAACAGAAACAATCCCCCGCCAAGCAACCCGATCAATGAGCCTCCCATTGTGCATTCGCCTCGCTCCGGGCACGTGCGGCCCGTTTCGCGATCGAGTACGGGCGGTTGACACGAAACGAGCGCCGCATCAGCCGTGCCCTATCCGGGGACAAGAGGCAATCTGCCTTACAACCAACCAGTTCCACAAACGGTGCGGATCCCCTCGCCGGGACGCCCGAGCATTTTCCTTCCGAGGACGTGAAGAGTATTCGCCGCCCTTTCGCGCCGCCGGCATCCACGCCGCCTGAGCGTTCGCACTCGAAAATGCCGCAACGGGTAAAGGAGATGGGAGGGTTCGGCGCCGGCGGGAAGCGGCTCTCCCGAAAACGCCGCACGCCGTTGCCGTGTTCGCAACCACGAAAACGCCGGAAGGCCGGCCGTTCGCCTCCGAACGAACCGGCCCCCCGACCACTGCTTTGCCCGGGACGGGTCTCCCCCGCGAAGTCCCCGCCCGGCTCCCTACCCGGTCAGCCGCCCCAACTGCTGCCCTGCGGCGCGGGACATTGAGTTCCCTGGTATGTGCCTTCCGACTGTGCGGTCATCGCTCCCGTGGTCGACATGCCCTCGTCCGGCGTGTACATGTGCCGCGCGAAGAACGCCGGAGCCAGCATGTGTCCGCCGTAGGTATCCGGCCCCAGCTGGCTCGCATGGGTGGTATAGACCATGCCGTTCCAGCTGCCGTTTTCGGCACACCACGCGCTCTGGCTCACCGAAAACACGGAGAGGAGCACTACCCCGACGGCGAAGGCCACGATCACACTGGGTATCAGTTTCTTCACTTCCGGAGTCCTCCTTTTTTTCGATCTTTTGAACATAGGATGTCGCTGCCCGTTCCATCCGATTCGTCTTGTACCACGATTCCTGATAACACCCCTTATCAGGAACACCCCTTGCTCCCCGGGGACAGCGGATGGCCCGGTTTTCCCCGATTCATATTGCGATTCCGTATCGCAATATGCGAAAATCCGTAACGGTTTTCCCACAACCTGCGGCGGAATAGCGGATCCGCGCGGTCCTGTTCGCGCAGATCCGGCTTTACCGAAGGAACGTTACGTGGACACCGGACCCCAGCGGCAGGCAACGGGCAGGAAACCTTGGATCAAGGCGGCGTTCCTGGTCCTGTTCGTCGTCGCCGCCGTCGTCGTCGTGCGCTACACCCCCGTGAAGACCTACCTGACACCGGAGATGCTCGGTGGGGTTCTCAAAACCGTCGGGTACTGGGCCCCCCTTCTCTTTATCGCCGTCTACGCGGGCGGGGTCTGCCTGTTCGTGCCCGGCACGCTGCTGACCGCCTTGGGCGCCGCCCTGTTCGGGCCGTTCCGCGGGTTTTTCTACGTGTGGGTCGGGGCCATGATCGGCGCGGGCGCCGCCTTCTGGATCGGCCGGACGCTGGGAAGGGAATTCGCCGCATCCCTCATCGGCGACCGGCTGCGCAAGTACGACGAGGCGATCGAGCGAAACGGCTTCGCCACGGTTCTCTACCTGCGGCTGATCTACTTCCCCTTCACACCCATGAATTTCGGAATGGGTCTTACCGGGGTGCGCTTCCGGGACTACCTGTTCGGCACCGGCCTGGGAATTATCGTCGGAACGTTCGTGTTCACCTTCTTCGTCGGCACGGTCCGCGACGTCTGGGTGAGCGGTCGCTGGGCCGACCTCCTCTCCTTCCAGGTCCTGTTTTCCGTGGCCCTTTTCATCTTCTCCTTCTTCATCCCCCGGATCATCAAGAAATGGAAGGAATGAGGATTCCCATGGAGCGCAGACGGTCGATCCTGCCGGATACCGGGGAAAACAGGGCGTTGGCGGAGAACGTCCGCCCGTCGGGGTGGAAGAATCCGCAGCCCGCGGCGTCTTACAACCTGGTGGTGATCGGCGCGGGAACGGCCGGGCTCGTCACCGCCGCGGGAGCCGCCGGTCTCGGCGCGAAGGTCGCGCTGGTCGAGCGGGATTTGCTGGGGGGCGACTGCCTGAACGTCGGATGCGTCCCGTCCAAGGGAATCATTCGGGCGTCCCGGGCCTTCCACGATGCGCGCACGGCCGGGGAATTCGGGGTG
>CAYWOT010000016.1:0-18505 GCA_964459975.1 uncultured bacterium | reverse complement strand
AGGGACGCACGGCAAGGCGTCCCCGCGCAAGGGGTGGTGCGAGCGAGTTGGGGCGCCTAGGCGGCCGACGCCTACAGCGGGCGCTGGCCGGTCTTCCGGAACCGGAAATAGTCGGCGAGGATCGCGGCGTGGTCGAAAGCCAGGGGCGCGGGCAGGTCGTCCTCGCCGAAGAGGCTGGCCTCCGCCGCGTCGTCCCCGGCGACGGGGCTGCCTTCCGCGGTCGCGACGTATACGGTCGAAATGGTGGGGCGGCGCGGATCCCGCGCCGGGTCGGAGTAGACGCCGAGCAGCGCGGTGAGGCGGACGGAGAGCCCCGTTTCTTCGCGCGCCTCGCGGACCGCGGCCTCCTCGGCCCGTTCGCCCGCGTCGATGAAGCCCCCGGGGATGGCCCAGCCCGGAGGGGGATATTTCCTCCGGACGAGGACGATTCGCTCGCCGACCTCGATCAGGATGTCCACGGTGGGAAGGGGACCGCCGGTCATCTGCTTCTCCTGTTGTGCTATAAAGTGTATATGAATTTCGCGACGCCCGCGGCGATATTCCTGTCGTCCTTCATCATCGCGCTGTCGGGGGCCCTGATGCCCGGGCCGCTGCTTGCGGTGACGGTCCGCGACACGACCCGCCGGGGCTTCGTCGCGGCGCCGCTTCTGGTCCTGGGGCACGGAATTCTCGAGGCGGGGCTGGTCGCGCTCATCCTGCTCGGGCTGGCGGAGTGGGTGAAGGGAGATGCCGCGATGACGGTCATCGCCCTGGCGGGGGGCGGGATGCTTCTCTGGATGGCCGTGGGGATGATCCGCGAAGTCCGGACGCTTACCCTCGACGTGGGCGATGCGGGGGCCTCCGCCGGAGAGTCGGCGGCGCCCGGGTTCCGAGGCGGGATCTTCCGCCCGATCCTGTCCGGGATCGTGGCGTCGGTGTCGAACCCCTACTGGGCGATCTGGTGGGCCACGATCGGCCTCGGGTATCTCGTCGTCTCCCGGCAACTGGGCGCGGCGGGGATCGGGTTGTTTTTCGCGGGGCATCTTCTGGCCGACCTTGCCTGGTACGTGTTCGTCGGGTTCGCGGTATCCGCGGGACGAAGCCGGTTCACCGACCGCACGTACCGGTGGATCGTGGGCTCCTGCGCCCTGTGCCTCGTCCTCTTTGCGCTGTCGTTCGGCTACTTCGGGGTGAACCGGCTCGTTCGATTGCTCTGATCCGCGTGGCGCGGCAGGGAGGCGGTGAGCGATGAAGGCGGTCGTGATGGCCGGCGGGTTCGGGACGCGGCTGCGCCCGATCACGGAGAAGCTGCCGAAGCCGATGGCGCACGTGGCCAACCGGCCGATGATGGAGCACGTGGTGCGCCTCCTGGCGCGCACCGGGATCTCCGACCTGGAAGTGCTCCTGTACTTCTATCCCGACAAGATCACCTCCTATTTCGGAGACGGGTCCCGCTGGGGAGTCCGGATCCATTACAACGGGGCCGAGTCCGACTACGGGACGGCCGGGGCCGTCAAGAACGCCGAGTCCCGGATCGACGGCCCGTTCCTCGTCATCAGCGCCGACATCATCACGGACATCGACCTGGCGCCGGCCATCGCGTTCCACCGGGAGCGAAACGCGGGCGCCACGATCGTGCTCACCCGCGTCGCCAACCCGCTCGCGTACGGGATCGTCATCACCGAAGAGGACGGACGGATCGCGCGCTTTCTCGAGAAGCCGTCGTGGGGGGAGGTCTTCTCGGATACGGTGAACACGGGCATCTACATCCTGGAGCCGGAGGTGCTCGGCCGGATCCCCTCCGGGAAGAGCGTCGACTTCAGCAAGAACGTGTTCCCGGAGATGCTCGCGGAGGGGGACTCGCTGTTCGGGTTCGTTGCGGAGGGCTACTGGAAGGACGTCGGAACCCTGGACGAATACCTGAACGTCCACCTCGACATCCTGGCGGGAAAGGTCGGCATCGACTTCGACGGGCGGAAGGCCGGCGCCGGAAACGTCCGGATCGGCGAGAACTCCCGCGTCGATTACACCGCCGAGCTGAGCAACGTGCTGATCGGGAGGGACTGCGTGGTCGGGGCGGGCGTCGTCGCGGAGAACGTGGTCCTCGGAGACGGGTGCACCGTGGAAGAAAGTGCGGTGCTGCAGTCGTCGGTCATCTGGTCCGGCACGCGGATCCACAAGGGCGTCCGGCTCCTCGAAAACGTGATCGGCTCGGACTGCGAGATCCGGGGCCGCGCGTTTCTCGCGGAGCGGGCCGTGATCAGCGACCATTGCGTCATCGGGAGCGAGGCCGTCGTCAAGGCGAACGTCAAGGTGTGGCCGCACAAGGAAGTGGAGGACGGGGCGGTCCTTTCCTCGTCGCTCGTGTGGGGAGGGAAATGGGCGCGGTCGCTGTTCAGCGCCTACGGCATCTTCGGGCTGGCCAACCACGAAGTCACGCCCGAGTTCGCCGCCAAGGTCGGCGCGGCGTTTGCGGCGACGTTCGGGAAGAAGGTCGTCCTCTCCACGAGCCGCGACAGCCACAAGACGTCCCGGATGATCAATCGCGCCATCATGACGGGGATGCTCTCGGTGGGCGTCGACGTCCACGACTACGGAGTCACGCCGCTTCCCGTCGTCCGGTACCTCGCGCGCAGCCAGCGGGAGGAAAAGGGAGGGGTGCACACGAGGAAGAGCCCGTTCGCGCCGTTGTTCGTGGATCTGAAGTTCTTCGACGACAGCGGGCTCAATCTCCCCTTGAGCGCGGAACGCAGCATCGAGCAGCTTTTCTTCCGGGAGGATTTCGTCCGCGCCGATATCGAGGACACGGGCGAAATCTCGTTCCCGGTGGGGGGCTTCGACACCTACGTCGACGGGTTTCTCAAGACGATCGACATCGCGAGCATTCAGAAGCGCGGTTTCCGCATCGTGCTCGACCACTCCCACGGCTCCACGGCGCTCCTGTTTCCGCGGATCCTCGGACGTCTCGGGATCGAGACCGTCGCGCTCAATACGAATCTCGACGCCGACCGGATCACGAAGACCGAGGAGGAGTTCGAGAAGGGGCTCGCCCACCTCGCGGCCATTTCCCGCTCGCTGTCGGCGGATCTCGGCGTGCTGATCGACACGGGCGGCGAGAAGATCTTCCTCGTCGACGAGAAGGGAGACGTGCTCTCCGACGCAGTCGCCCTCGCGGTCTTCTGCCTTCTTTCCTGCCGGCGGAAACGGGCCGGCAGGGTCGGCGTTCCCGTCACCGCCTCGCGGAACGTGGAGAAGATCGCCGGCCGGTTCGGCATGGAAGTCGTCCGGACGCGGACCCTTCCGCGGTTCCTCATGGAGGCCGCCGCCTGCGAGGGCGTATCGTTCGCCGGGGACAACAGCGGGGGATACGTCTTCCCGGAGTTTCAGCCGGCGTTCGACGGCATGTTCGCCACGGTCAAGCTCCTGGAGATGCTGGCCGGAGAGGGGCGGCCGCTCGCCGACATCCTGCGCGAGATCCCTCCGACGGCGACGCTCCGGAGAAGGATCCCGTGCGCCTGGGAGCACAAGGGAACGCTCATGCGCATGCTGGCCGAGCATGCCAAGGGAAAGCCGGCCCAGTTCATCGACGGGGTGAAGATCTTCCACGGCGAAGACTGGGCGCTTCTGTATCCGAGCCAGGACGAGGCGTACTTCCATCTCTGCGTGGAAGCCGAGGACCGGGCCGAGGCGGAACGGATCGCGGCGCATTATGCCGAGCGGTTCGCCGCGTGGACGCAGACGCTGTGACGGCGGAGCCGCTCCGGATTCACGCGATGGAGGTCGGGCCGCTCGCGGTCAACGCGTATGTCGTCGAGCACGCGGCGTCGCGGAAGGCGGTGGTGATCGACCCCGGCGGCGACGGGGATGCCATCCTGCGCGGGGCGGCCGGGCTCGGGCTCACGGTGGAGAAGATTCTTCTCACCCACGGCCATTTCGACCACGTGGGGGCGGTCGCGCTCCTGCGGGAACGGACGGGGGCGCTCGTTCACATCCATCCGGCGGACGCCGACCTGATGCGGGGAGCGAGCCGCCAGGCGATGCTCTTCGGATTGTCCGTGGCCGATCCTCCGCCCCCGGACGTTCTCGTCGAAGACGGGGACGTCGTCCCGTTCCAGGGGGAGGAATTTCGCGTGGCGCATACTCCGGGGCACACCCCCGGGTGTGTATCCTATATCGTGGGGAAGATGGCGTTTGTCGGGGACCTCGTCTTCGCGGGCTCGGTCGGGCGGACCGATCTTCCCGGCGGAGATTACGAGCAGCTGATCGTCTCGGTGCGGACGAAGATCTTCCCGCTGGCGGACGACACGGTGCTGTTCCCGGGCCACGGGCCGACCACGACCGTCGGCGAGGAGAAGCGGACGAACCCGTTCCTTTAGAAGGGAGTGCATGCGGTGCCACTGTCGGGCAAGGACATCGTGCTGGGTGTGACGGGCGGAATCGCCGCGTACAAGGCATGCGAGCTCATCCGGGAGCTGCGCGGCGGAGGGGCCGACGTCCGGACGATCCTGACCGAGTCGGGGTCGCGGTTCATCACGCCCCTGACGCTGCAGACACTTTCCAAGAATGCGGTCGTCACCGACCTGTTCGACCTCCTGGCCGAGGCGGACATCGGACACATCTCGCTCGCGCAGCGGGCACACCTCGTCCTGATCGCCCCCGCCACGGCGAACATCCTCGGCAAGATCCGGGCGGGCATCGCCGACGACATGCTCTCGACCGTCGTGACGGCGACGACGGCCCCCGTGCTGCTCGCGCCCGCCATGAACAGCCAGATGTACGCGTCTGCGGCCGTGCAGGACAATATCGCCGTTCTGCGGTCCCGCGGGTTCCTGTTCGTGGAGCCCGACGAGGGGGAGCTCGCCTGCGGGACGTTCGGCCCGGGACGGCTCCCCGAGATCGGAAAGATCGTCGAAATGGCGAGGATCGCGCTCACGGAGAGGGTCCTCGAGGGAAAGAAGGTCGTCGTGAGCGCCGGCCCGACCGCGGAGCCGATCGATCCCGTCCGCGTCCTCTCCAACCGGTCCTCCGGACGGATGGGGTTCGCGATGGCGCGGGTGGCGCGGCGCTTCGGCGCGAACGTCACGCTCGTCACCGGGCCGTCCGCCCTGGCCGACCCGTATTTCGTGAAGACCGTGCGCGTGCGCACCGCCGGGGAAATGCGGGCGGCGATGGTGCGGGCGGCGGGCGACGCGGACTTCGTGGCGATGTGCGCGGCCGTGGCCGATTTCCGGGCCGCGTCGGTGGCGTCCGAAAAGATCAAGAAGGACGGCGGCGCGTGGGACCTGCACCTGACGCCCACGGTCGACATTCTCGAGGAGCTGGGGCGGGACAAGAGAGGGCGGGTCCTCATCGGGTTCGCCGCGGAGACCGCCGACCTCCAGGAGAACGCGGCGGCCAAGCTGCGGAAGAAGCAGCTCGATGCCATCGTGGTCAACGACGTGTCCCGCGCCGATATCGGGTTCGAGTCCGAGAACAACGAGGTCCGGATCGTCTTCGCCGACGGCGAGGTCCGCGACCTGCCCCTTGCCACCAAGGAAGGGATCGCGGTCGGGGTCTGGCGGGCGATCTGCGGGAAGCTGCTGGCGGCATGAGCGACGGCGTTCCGCGGAAGAGGGCGGCGGCCCACCTGCGGGAGCTCGGGATCGACTTCGTGCCCTCCGCCCTCGTCGCGCGCTCGGAGTCGGCCGCCCGAGGTCCGCGGGGCGCGGGCGGAGAGACGCTCGAGGAGATCCGGCAGGAGCTGGTGGACTGCCGGGGATGTCCTCTCTGTTCCGGGCGCCGCACCATCGTGTTCGGCGTCGGCAATCCCCGGGCCCGGTTGATGTTCGTCGGGGAAGGGCCCGGGGAGGAAGAGGACCGGCGCGGCGAGCCGTTCGTGGGGGCGGCCGGACGGCGGCTGACACAGTGGATCGAGCATGTCGGGCTGGCCCGCCGGGACGTCTACATCGCCAACATCGTCAAGTGCCGCCCGCCCGGCAACCGGGCGCCGCTGCCGGAGGAGGCCGCGTCGTGCCTCCCCTATCTGCGCCGCCAGATCCGGGCCATTCGTCCGGTGGTCCTCTGCACGCTCGGGGCCGTGGCTCTCAACTTCCTCCTCGGAAACAACGACCGGATCACCCGGGCCCGAGGAACCTGGCGCGAGTTGGACGGCATTCCCGTTCTCCCCACTTACCATCCGGCCTACATCCTGCGCAACCCCGCGCGGGAGCACGAGGTGCTGGCCGACTTTGCCCTTCTTGTCGAACGCCTCCGGTCGCAGTGAAGGGGGCGCCTCCCTTCCGGCGGTGACGGTCGGACGGAGGGGCGAGGACCGCCTGCGCTCCGGCCACCTCTGGGTGTACGGCGACGATCTTCGGGAGGTGCCGCCCGGGCTGCCGCCCGGCCAATGGGTTTCCGTGGCGTCGCGCTCCGGAGAGCCGCTGGGAACGGCCAGCGTAAACCTCGCGAGCCGGATTGCGCTCCGGATCCTCTCGCGCGGAGCGGTGGGCCCTCCGCAGGACTTCCTCCGCGGGCGGATCCGCGCGGCGCTGGCGAGGAGGGCTGCCTGGGGGTACGGAGAGCGGGCCGCCGCGCGCCTGGTGTATTCCGAGGGGGACTTTCTGCCGGGCCTGATCGTCGACCGGTACGGCACGGTCGTCTGCCTGCAGATTCTCACCGCCGGGATGGAACGGGTCCGGGACGAGATCGTGTCGGTCCTCGACGAGGTCCTTCGTCCCCGTCTCCTCTACGAGCGGTCCGACGGCGGGGCGCGGCGGCTCGAAGGACTCCCCGAGCGGACGGGAACGCTCCGGGGAGAGGGGCCGCCTCGGGAAACGGTCACCCTGGACGGATGCCGGTTCCTCGTGGATGTGGAAACGGGACCCAAGACCGGGTTTTTCCTGGACCAGGGGGAGAACCGCAGGACCGTCCGGGATCTGGCGCAAGGCAGGTCCGTGCTGGACGGCTTCTGTTCCACCGGGGCGTTCGGGATCTACGCCCTCGCGGGGGGAGCGGCGGACGTGCTCGGCATCGACGTGTCCGCGCAGGCGGTCGCCGCGGCGGCCGACAATGCGGCGCGCAACGGGTTCGCGGAACGCTGGCAGGGGCGCGAGGGGGACGTGTTCCGGGAGCTTCGGGACCTTGCCGGCCGGGGGCGCAGGTTCGACCTCGTCGTTCTGGACCCGCCGTCGTTCGCCAAGTCTCGAGCCGGGATCGAGGGCGCGCTTCGCGGATACCGGGACGTCAACCGGCTCGCGCTGTCGCTTCTGCGGCCCGGGGGGCTCCTCGCGACCTCGTCTTGCACGCAGCTGGTCGATATGGCCAAATGGTACGAGGCGCTTCGGGACGGGGCCGCCGGCGCCCGGGTGGACGTGCACGTCGCGGTCAAAGGGGGGCAGTCGCGCGATCATCCGGTCCTTCTCGGAGTGCCCGAAACGGATTACCTGAAATTCGCCGTGTTGCGCACGAGGGAAACGTGAAGCCGTTTGGCACGAGAGCGGATCCCGGGCGCGCCGCGCGTTCTCGGGGACGGAGACGGAGCCTGCGCGGGGCGCTGGCGCTCGCGCTGCTGCTGGTCCCGGCTATGGGCGCCGGCGCATCTCCGGACGTCGCGCCGGGGCCGGTCCTGGTGATCACGATCGCGTCCTCCATCAATCCGGTCACCGCCGATTTCCTGTCCTCCGCCGTCGAGCGCGCGGAAAAGGACAAGGCCTCGCTTCTCGTGGTCGAGATGGACACTCCCGGCGGCCTCGACAGCGCCATGAGGCAGATGGTCCAGACGATCATCGGGACGCCCGTTCCCGTGGCGGTCTACGTCTATCCATCCGGCGCGCGGGCCGCGTCCGCCGGGGTGCTGATCACGCTGGCGGCGGACGTCGCCGCCATGGCGCCGGGCACCAACATCGGGGCCGCGCACCCCGTCGGCATCGGCGGCGGCGGGATGGACAACACGATGGCGAAAAAGGTGGAGAATGACGCGGCCGCCTACGCGCGCTCCCTGGCCGAGAAGAAGGGGCGCAACGGAGACTGGGCCGAGGAAGCGGTCCGCGAAAGCGTGTCCCTGACGGCGAGGCAGGCCGTTCGGAAGAACGTGGTCGACTTGATCGCTCCCTCGCTGCGGGATCTTCTCACCGCGGTCGACGGGCGGACGATCCGGAAGGACGACACGGTCGTCACGCTGCGGACGAAGGGCGCGACGGTCACGCATGTGCCGATGGCACTGCGCTTTCGGATCCTGTCGGCGCTGGCGGATCCGAACATCGCGTACATCCTGATGATGATCGGCGTCTACGGGATCTTCTTCGAGCTGGCGAATCCCGGGGCCGTCTTTCCGGGCGTCGTCGGGGGAATCGCCCTGATCCTGGGCTTTTACTCCCTGGAGACGCTCTCCGCCAACTATGCGGGGTTCCTGCTCATCGCCCTGGCAATGATCCTCTTCATCCTGGAGATCAAGATCGCCTCGCACGGGGCGCTGACCATCGGGGGGATCATCGCCCTCGTTCTCGGCAGCCTCATGCTCTTCCGGTCCTCGGCCAACCCGTACCTGCGGATTTCCTGGGGAGTGATCATCACGATGGTCGCGGTGTCCGCGGCTTTCTTCGGGACGGTGGTCACCCTTGCGGTGCGCAGCCACCTGCGCAAGCCCGCCACGGGAGCGGAAGGGTTGATCGGGGAGACCGGGGTGGCGGTCGAGGACTTCACGGGGAAGGGCAAGGTCTTCGTCGTGGGAGAGCTGTGGGACGCGTTGTGCGATACGGAACTTCGCAAGGGCCAGCAGGTCACCGTCGAGGCGCGGAGAGGGATGACGCTGATCGTGAAACCCGCCGCGCCGCCTCGCTGATTTCCGCGGGTCCATCCTTCGGGAGGGGGAAAAGGCATGATCATTACCTATGCTGCGATCCTGGTCATCGCGGTCCTGTTTCTGTACAGCGCCATCAAGATCCTCAACGAGTACGAGCGGGGCGTGATCTTCCGCATGGGGCGGATGATCGACGCCAAGGGACCGGGGATGATCCTGCTCATCCCCGTGATTGACAAGATGGTCCGCGTGGACCTGCGCGTCGTGGCGATGGACGTTCCCCCGCAGGACGTGATCACCCGCGACAACGTTTCGGTGAAGGTGAACGCCGTGGTCTATTTCCGGGTGCTGGACCCGAATCGGGCCATCGTCACCGTCGAGAACTACCTCTACGCGACGTCGCAGCTCGCGCAGACCACCCTGCGGTCCGTCTGCGGGACGGCCGAGCTCGACGACCTGCTCTCCGAGCGCGAGAAGATCAACACGCACATCCAGGAAATCCTGGACAAGGACACCGACCCCTGGGGGATCAAGGTGGCGAAGGTGGAAATCAAGCACATCGACCTTCCGCAGGAGATGCAGCGGGCCATGGCCAAGCAGGCCGAGGCGGAGAGGGAGCGGCGCGCCAAGGTGATCGGCGCGGAGGCCGAGTTCCAGGCGGCGCAAAAGCTCACGGACGCGGCCGCGATCATCAGCGAGCACCCGATCGCGTTGCAGCTGCGCTATCTCCAGACGCTGCGGGAGGTGGCGGCGGAGAACAACTCCACGACGCTGTTCCCGGTTCCGATCGATCTGGTCAGGCCGTTCCTCGAGGTGGGGCGGGCCGCCGGGTTCGGGCCGGGAGGCCCGGGCCGGAAAGGAGAAGGGGGAGGATGAGTCGTCCGGCGCGGCGCGGAGAGAACGCCCGCAGGAGGGGCGCTCGCACCGCCGCGGTCCTGCTCGTCTGCGCGGCTTGGTTCCTCCTGGCTCCCGGCTGCGCCCCTTCCAGGGCGCCGATGCGGGGAGAGTTTCCTCCCGAGGCAGCTCCGGTGCTTCCCGCGCGCCCGCCTTCTCCCCCGGCGCTTTCGCCGGCGCCGCCCGCGCTCGCGGCGCCGGGCGTACGCCCCGTGCGGGTCCGGCTGGAGAAGATTCCGTCCCCGTTCTTGCTTTCGGGCGAATCGATGAGGGTGTGGAACTCGGCGGGCCGTCTTTTGGGCATCGAGAACGGGACGGTCCAGGTGTCGGCGGCAGGGGGCCGGATCGCCTGGGGCGGCGCGAAGTTGTTCGAATCCCCGGTCGACGTGTCGGCGGCGGGCGGGCTGTCCGTGCAGGGGAAACACGTCGCCGGAAGGATCCGGGTCGCCGCCCGCCAGGGGCGGCTCCTCGTCGTCGCGGTCGTTCCGCTGGAGTCGTACGTCGCGGCGGTCGTGTCGCGGGAAGCGGCCCCGACCTTTCTGCCGGAAGCGCTGTCGGCCATCGCCGTCGCGGTGCGGAGCTACACTCTGTCGGTCATGGCCGCCCCCCGGGATCCCGACTACGACGTCGTGGGCGGCGTGGAGGACCAGGTCTTCGAGGGAGTGGGGGACGTGGACGCGCGGTTTCGGGCGGCCGCCGAGGCGACGCGCGGGCAGGTGCTGCTGTACCGGGGATCCGTCGCCCGCACCGTCTACCATTCGACGTGCGGGGGAAGAACGGAGGATGCAGCCGCGGTTTGGGGCACGGACGTTCCCTATCTGCGGTCCGTCATCGACGACGACTGCCGGGACAGCCCGGTGTGGCGCTGGGAATACCGCCTGAGCCTGGCGGAGGCCAAACGGGTGGCCCTCGCGCTGGGAGTGCGCGCCGGAGACGACCTGCGCATCGAGATCGCCGGGCGGACGCGGACGGGGCGGGCGGCCCGCATCCGTCTGAGCTCCGGCGGCGTGGAGCGGGAAACGAAGGCGGCCGCCTTTCGGCGCGCGGTCGGCTATACGCGCATGCGCAGCGTCTGGGTGGAGATCGTTCCCGTCGCCGGCGGATGGCGGATCACGGGCAGGGGATACGGCCACGGGGTCGGCATGTGCGAATGGGGGGCCAACGGCATGGCGAAGAGGGGAGCGACGTACCGGGAGATCCTCGCCCGGTACTACCGGATGACCCGGCTTGCGCTGCTTCCGCCCGGTCCCGGGCCGTCGGCGGCGGAGACGGAGAGAGCGCCCTGAAGACGCGCCTGCTGACCTACCCCCTTCCGGAACGCCTGATCGCTCAGGTGCCGGCGGCCAAGCGGCGCGACGCCCGCCTGATGACGGTCTGTCGCGCGTCGGGGCGGATCGGCCACCACCGGTTCTCCGACCTGCCGGGGTTTCTGCGCCGCGGCGACCTGCTCGTCGTGAACGACACGAAGGTCCTCCGGGGACGCCTGCGCGCGCGCAAGCCCACCGGCGGCGCCGTCGAGATCTTCCTCCTCGCGCACCGCGGCGGCGGGAACGGGCGGACGCAGGAGTGGGAGGCGCTGGCGCGTCCTTCCCGAAGGCTCCGGGAGGGGATGGAATTCGTCGTGGGTGACGAGCTTCGCATCGCGCTGGTCCGACGGGAGGCCGGACGGTGGATCGTCCGCCTCGCGGCGGATGTCCCGGTTGCGCTGGCCCTCGACCGCGCCGGCGAGGTGCCGTTGCCGCCGTACATCCGGCGCTTGCCGGGCGACCCCGCGGCGGCGGCCGACGCGCAGCGGTACCAGACGGTCTACGCCGCGGTTCCGGGGTCGGTGGCCGCGCCGACGGCCGGCCTCCATTTCGACGAAGAGATGCTGGAAGAGATCGGGCGCGCAGAGATTCAGGTCGCCGCGATCACCCTGGATGTGGGGTACGGCACCTTTTCCCCGATCCGGACGGAGGAGGTGGAGTCGTACGCGATTCACGAGGAGCGTTTCCGCCTGGCCCCGGAAACGGCCGCCGCGGTCGCGGCGACGCGGCGCGCGGGAGGAAGGGTGGTCGCGGTCGGCACCACGAGCGCCAGGACCCTGGAGACGTGCGCGTGCGGCGACGGCGTCGTCGCGCCCTCCGAGGGAACGACCCGCTGCTTCATCACGCCGGGATACTCCTTCCAGGTCGTCGACGCCCTGATCACGAACTTTCACCTGCCGCGGTCGAGCCTGCTCGCGCTGGTCATGGCGTTCGGAGGCGTGGAGCGGATCCGGGCGGCCTATCGATGCGCGGTGGCCCGCGAATACCGGTTTTTCAGCTACGGCGACGCCATGCTTCTGTATTAGGGGACCGTCCCCGCTGTTCCGGAGGAACCTTTGGCGATTTCGTTTACGGTGGAGGCGCGGGACCCCGCGACGCACGCACGCACGGGAGTCCTGGCGACGGAGCGGGGCGCGTTCCGGACGCCGGCGTTCCTTCCGGTCGGCACGGCGGGCGCCGTCAAGGGGGTCTGGCCGTGCCAGCTGGACCGGATGGGGTACGGATGCATCCTCGCGAACACATACCATCTGTACCTGCGGCCCGGGCACGAGCGGATCCGCCGCTTGGGCGGTGTCCAGCGCTTCATGGGATGGAACCGGCCCGTCCTGACCGACAGCGGCGGATTCCAGGTGTTCTCACTCGGGGCCCTGCGAAAGGTGTCCGACGACGGAGTGACGTTCCGTTCCCACATCGACGGATCCAGGCGCGTCTTGTCGCCCGAGGACGCCGTCGGGATTCAGGAAGCGCTCGGGTCCGACATCCGGATGGTCCTCGACGAGTGCGTGGGGTATCCCGCGGTGCGCCGGGACGTCGAGGACGCGGCCCGCCGGACGGGTCACTGGGCGCGCCGCAGCCTCGCGGCTTCCCGGCGGGACGAGGGCGGACTCTTCGGGATCGTCCAGGGGGGGATGTTCCCCGATCTCCGCAGGCAAAGCGTCGAGGAGATCTGCTCGCTACCGTTTTCCGGATTCGCCGTCGGGGGGGTGAGCGTCGGGGAGGGAAAGGATCTTCAGAGGGAGGTGGTGGACCGGGTTGCTCCTCTGCTCCCGGCGGAAAGGCCGAGGTACCTGATGGGAGTCGGGTCGCCGCACGACATCCTGTTCGCGGTCTCCCGTGGGGTGGACCTGTTCGACTGCGTGCTGCCTACGAGGAACGCCCGGAACGGAATGCTGTTCACCTCGGGGGGGCCGGTCTCGATCAAACAGGCGCGGTACGCCGACGACCCCCTTCCGCCGGACGAGGCGTGCGGCTGCCCCACCTGCCGGACCTTTTCGCGCGCCTATCTCCGACACCTGTATTTTCAGAGGGAGATCCTGTCCTCGATGGCGATGACGGTGCACAATCTGCACTACTACGCGCGCTGGATGGAACGCATCCGCGAGGCAATTTCCGTTGGAAATTTTCCGGAGTTTGTGAAAGAATCAGCCGGTTCCACCGACAGCTGAGCGATATTCGCGAGGGAGGACCGTGATGTTTCTCGTCGGAGTGGCGTACGCCATGGGTTCGAAAGGCGAAGGAGCGGGCGCAGGGTTTGCGGGCCTGGTCCCCCTTCTCCTGATGTTCGTGGTCTTCTACTTCATCCTCATCCGACCCCAGCAGAAACAGGCGCGAAGGCTCCAGGAGTTCATCCGGAATCTCAAGTTGGGCGACCGGGTGGTGACCTCCGGCGGCCTGCACGGGACGATCACCGGACTGACGGAGACGACCGTCACCCTCGAAATTGCGGACAAGATCCGGGTCAAGGTGACCCGCAGCGCGATCGGAGGGTCCAGCCAGGAGGCGGCTTCGGCCGACGCGAAGGCCGGGTAGGACCCGGGAGCGACGGACCGGGAAAGGAGCACGGCGGACAACCATGTGGAGAAACATCTGGGGGAGGGTGATCCTGATCGTCGCGCTGGCGACGGCGGCGATCGTCATTGTTCTTCCCAGCCTGACGGATGTGTTGCCGGAAGCATGGAACGCGAAGGCGCCCAAGATCCATCTCGGCCTCGACCTGCAGGGCGGCGTGTTCCTGCGCCTTTCCGTGGAGATCGACAAGGCGATCGAGAATATCGCCATGCGGGACGGCGACGATGCGCGCGCCACCCTGCGCGAGAAGGGGATTCCCGTACTCGGGCTGAAGAGGGACGGGATCGACGGGTTTTCCCTTTCCCTGCCCCCCGGGGACTTCGCGAACCGGGCGCTGGCGGCGCTCCAGGAAACGGGGGGAACGATCGTGTACTCGCTGGGGTCCGTGACGGCGTCCGGGGCCTCGGTCGTCGGGAGAATCACGCCCGCCGAAGTCAAGAACATCCGGACGAACGCCGTGACCCAGGGGGTGGAAACGATCCGGAACCGCATCGACCAGTTCGGCGTGCGCGAGCCGCAGATCGTGGCGGAAGGGGAGAACCGGATCGTCGTGCAGCTTCCGGGCGTCAAGGATCAGCAGCGCGCCATCCAACTGATCGGCAAGACGGCCCTGCTCGAGTTCAAGCTCGTGGACGAGGGGGCGAGCATCCAGCAGGCGCTGCAGGGGAATCTCCCCGAGGGGGACGAGCTCCTGTACGAACGGAACGTCGATCCCCAGACCGGCCGCGTGAGCCGGACGCCGATCGTCGTCAAGCGGCGGGCGGTCCTGACGGGGGACACGATCAAGGGCGCGCGGGTCAACTTCCAGTCGCAGCGGGGCGGCGCTTACGTGTCGCTGACGTTCGACAGCCGGGGCGCAAAGATCTTCGACCGCGTGACCGCGGAGAACGTCAAGCGCCGGCTGGCGATCGTGCTCGACAATACCGTCTACTCGGCGCCCGTGATCCAGGAGCGTATTTCCGGCGGGCAGGCGCAGATCACGGGATCCTTCACGCCGGAGGAAGCCAGCGACTTGGCCATCGTCCTGCGGGCGGGCTCGCTCCCCGCACCGGTGAAGATCATCCAGAACGTGTCGGTGGGCCCCTCCCTTGGACACGATTCCATCCGGGAGGGGGTCCGGGCCACGATCATCGGGGCCATCCTCGTCGTCGGGTTCATGCTTCTGTACTACCGGTTTGCGGGCCTCGTGGCGGATTTCGCGCTGATTTTCAACATCCTGTTCCTCCTGGCGGGCATGGCGCTCCTGCAGGCGACGCTCACGCTGCCGGGCATCGCCGGGATCATTCTCGCCATCGGGATGGCGGTCGATTCCAACGTTCTCATCTTCGAACGGATCCGCGAGGAGCTGCGGTCGAAGAAGACCGTACGGGCTTCCATCGACGCCGGTTACGACAAGGCTTTCTGGACCGTCGTCGACTCGCACGTGACGACGCTCATTACGGCGATGATCCTCTTCCAGTTCGGAACCGGCCCGATCAAGGGGTTCGCCGTGACGCTCTCGATGGGCGTCGCGATCAATCTGTTCACGGCCCTGGTCTGCACCAAGGTCGTGTTCGACTACCTCAACGCCAAGCGGCCGCTTAAGACGTTGAGCATTTGATCCGACCGCCGCGACAGGCGGATGATCCCGACGGACAGGGGACGGCGACGATGCTCGAAATCATCAAAGATACCCAGATCGACTTCATGGGGCTCAAGAAATACGCCTTCGCGGTCTCGGGCGCGGCCGTCCTGTTCGGCCTGTTCGCCGTCTTCCAGGTGTTCTCGGGCCATGCGAACCTCGGAATCGACCTCGCGGGAGGAACGTCGATCCAGGTGCGGTTCGCGAAACCCGTGCAGATGGACCGGATCCGGAGCGTCGTGACGGCCGGCGGATTCTCCGATGCGGCTCTCCAGGCGGTGCCGGGCGAGAACATCTTCATTATCAAGGTCCGGCCCAAGGGCAAGGAGGAGAAGATGGTCGGCGACAAGGTCGTCGGCCTTCTCCGGCAGGGATTCCCGTCCAACCCCCAGACCGTGGAGAGCATGGCCGAGATCGGTCCAGCCATAGGGCGGAAGCTTCGGACCGACGCGCTCTTCGCCCTCGTGGTCTCCGCTTTGGCGATCATCGTCTACCTCGCGTGGCGGTTCGAGTTCAAGTTCGGCGTGGGGGCCGCCCTGGCGACCTTTCACGACGTCATCACGCTCGTGGGGATCTTCTACCTGCTCGGCCTGGAAATGAATCTCCTGTTCATCACGGCGCTGCTCACCATCGGGGGGTACTCGCTCACGGACACGGTCGTCGTCTTCGACCGCATCCGCGAGAACATCCGGCTCCGCAAGCGAAACACCTTTTCCGAAACGATCAACTTGAGCGTGAACGAAGTGCTGAGCCGCACGGTGATCACCTCGCTCACGACGTTCCTGGCCTGCTTCTCGCTCCTGCTGTTCGGCGGGATCGTCCTCAAGGACTTCGCCCTGGCGCTCACGCTCGGCATCATCATCGGGACCTACTCCTCCGTCTTCGTGGCCAGCCCGATCGTGGCGATCTGGCGCGGGGAGAAGATGGTCCAGGTCCGAAGGTAATCGACAGGTTTGGCGGAGCGGTCGGGTCGGACATGGTCGCTCCGCGACCCGGATGCGTCTCTGGTCCGTGATCTCGGAGCCGCGACCGGCCTGTCCGAGACCGCCTCCCGGATCCTGGCGAACCGGGGCATCGCCGGCCCGGACGAGGCCGAGCGGTTCCTCAACGGCACGCTTCGGGACCTGACCTCGCCTCTCGGGATGAAGGATCTGGAAAAGGCGTCCGTCCGGATCATCGACGCGGTGCGGAAGGGAGAGCCGGTCCTCGTCTACGCCGACTACGACGCGGACGGGGCCACGGGCGCGGCATGCCTGGCGCTGTTTCTCGGCGAGACGTTTCCGGGGACGGCCGTACGGATCCATCAGAATCACCGCATCGCGGACGGATACGGCCTGAAAGCGAATCACCTGGCGGCGGCGGCCGAAGCGGGCGTGAAGCTCGTCGTCACCGTGGACGGCGGTATCACCGACGCGGAGGCGATCCGGTTCGCCTCCGGGGCGGGAATGGACGTCATCGTGACGGACCACCATGTTCCCGGCGAGGTCCTTCCGCCCGCCTTCGCGGTCGTGAACCCGAAGCAGAAGGGCTGCCCGTACCCCGAAAAGGACCTGGCCGGCGTCGGCGTCGTGTTCGTCCTGATCTGCGCCATCCGGCGCCTGTTGCGGGAGGACGGGGCGTTTCCGGAGGGCGGAGAGCCGGGCCTACGGAAATATCTCGACCTCGTGGCGCTCGGAACGGTGGCGGATATGGTTCCGCTGCGGGGCGACAACCGCCTGTACGTCAAGGCCGGGCTCGAGGAGATCCGCCAGCGGCCACGGGCGGGGATGCGGGCCCTTCTGTCGGTGGCCGGGATCGCCCGGGAGACGGTGAGCGAGGTGGACCTGGGCTTCCGGATCGGACCCCGCCTCAACGTGGCGGGGCGCCTCGGAGACGCGAGCCGCGGCTCGGAACTCCTGGTCACGGACCGGTTCGAGCGGGCCCTGCGGATCGCGGTGGAGCTCAACGCGGACAACGCCCGGAGACAGCGGGAGGAGGAGAGGATCCTGCGCGAGGCGATCGCCGCGGTCGAGGAGGGACCGCCGCTGTCGACGGTGTCGGCCATCGTCCTGAGCGATTCCGGCTGGCACCCGGGCGTCCTGGGCATCGTGGCGTCGAAGATCGCCGAGCGCTATCGACGCCCCACGGCGCTGCTTCGCCTCGAGGGCGATGTCGCGCAGGGGTCTCTCCGGAGCGCGGGAGGGTTTCCGCTGGTCGACGCGCTCGCCCGGCTGTCCCCCTTGTTGTCCCGGTACGGCGGGCACATGCAGGCGGCTGGCGTCGCTCTGCCCGCCGCGAATCTTTCCGCGTTCCGCGAAGGGCTGGACGGCGCCGCTCGGGAGTATGCTGCGGGCAGGGGAGACGTTCCCGGCGTCGCGGTCGACGCGCGGGTTCGCCTGGGGGCGGTTTCCCCGGCATTGATGGAGGAGATGGACCGGTTGCGTCCGTTCGGGATGGGAAACGAGGAGCCCGTGCTGCTCGCCGAGAACGTGTGCGTGGAGGGGCGTTCCGCCTTCGGCGCGGAGGGCCGGCATGTCAAGGCCGAGGTCTCGGGCGACGGCCGCCGCTTCGATGCGGTGGCGTTCAACCGGCCGGACCTGCCGGCGGGCGGGACGCTCGACATCCTGTTCAGCCCCCAGTGGAACTCGTACCGCGGATCCCGGGGGATCCGGCTGCGGCTGATCGACGTACGTCCGGCCGTTCCGGTCGACGGAATCGAAGGGGCAGGCGCGCGAACGCGGAGGGGGCCGTGATCGGCCTGAAACGGATCCGGAAAGTGGTGCACGACACGATCGTCGCCGATGCCGACGAGCACAGCCTGGCGGCGGGGTTTGCGGTGGGCGTGTTCTTCGGTTTCAGTCCGCTCGTCTCCCTCCACACGGTGCTGGCGCTCGTCGCCGCGGTCGTTTTCCGGCTGAACAAGGTGACCGCGATGGCGGGGGCGTGGGTGAACAACCCGTACACGATGCCGTTCGTCTTCTACGCGGCGTTCCGTCTGGGGGAGTGGCTGCTGGGGACCCGGGTCCCGCCGCCGTCGTTCGAGCGCTACACCCTCGGGACCATCGTGAAGGCGGCCGTGCCGTATGCGGCGCCGTTGTTCCTGGGGGCCACGATCATCGGCCTCGCGGCGGCCTGCGTCAGCTATGTTATTGTCTACCGTGTCGCCGTCAAGGTAAAATCGGCGCGACAAACCGGGTCGAAATGAAGGAGGCTGCGCCGTGAAGCCGTATTCGGTGAGTTTCGGCGGGATCCAGGACAAGTATTCCTCCTGGAAGGGGGCGTCGTTCGTCGTCGTTCCGTTCCCGATCGACCTGACCACGACCTACGTGTCGGGAACCCGCAACGGACCCCGCGCGATCGTCGAAGCGTCCCAGCACATGG
>CAYWOT010000015.1:0-18562 GCA_964459975.1 uncultured bacterium | reverse complement strand
GTTCACGGCGGGGTCGGTGGTCTGCGGCCTCTCGAACAGCCTCCCGCTCCTCGTGGGGGCCCGCATCGTCCAGGGAATCGGGGGCGGCGGGCTCTACCCCCTGGCCCAGGCGATCCTGCGCGAGACGTTTCCCCCGGAGGAACAGGGGATGGCGATGGGGGTCTACGGGCTGGGCGTCGTCATGGGGCCGGCGCTGGGGCCCCCGCTGGGCGGCTGGCTGACCGACCACTATTCGTGGCCGTGGATCTTCTTCGTGAACATCCCCATCGGCATCGTGGCCGTCTCGATGGTGCTCCGGTTCATCGAGGACCCGCCGTATCTCAAGCGGGAGCGCGGCCGGGTGGACTACCTGGGCCTGGGGCTCATGGTCGTGGGCCTGGGGGCGCTGCAGCTCATGCTGGAGAAGGGGCAGCGCAAGGACTGGTTCGAATCGACGCTCATCGTCTATCTGGCCGTCATCGCGGGATTGGGCCTGCTTCTGTTCATCTGGCGGGAATGGACGAGTGAACGTCCCGCGGTGGACCTCAAGATCCTGAAGGACCCTTCGTTCACCTCGGGGTGCCTCATCGTGGGGATCCTGACGGTCGGCCAGTACGGGACCCTGTTTCTTTTCCCGCTTTTCCTGCAGGACCTTCTCCGGTACAGCGCCTTCGACTCGGGCCTGGCCCTCATGCCGCGGTTCCTCGCGATGGCGGTGATGATGCCGGTCGCGGGCAGGCTGTATAACCGGATGGGGCCCCGGCCGATGGCCGGGCTGGGGATCCTCATCTGCGCGTTTTCCTTCTGGGAGCTCTCCCGGCTGTCGCTCGACATCGGGTTCTGGGACATCTTCATTCCCCAGCTGTACATGGGCGCGGGGTTCGGCCTGATGTTCGTGGCGTTGAGCACCGCTGCCCTGTCCACCATCCCCAAGCCGAGGATGACCGCCGCCACCGGCCTCTACAACGTCATCCGCCAGGTCTCCGGAAGCGTCGGCATCGCCTACACGGCGACCCAGTACACCGGCTGGATCAAGGGGTTCGCGAGCACGCTGGCCGAACACGTCACCGCGTCGCGGGACGTCGTCGGCCAGGTCCTGCCGAAGTGGGCCGGCCTGCTGGCGAGCCGCGGGGCGAACCCGGCCGAGTCGGGGATGGAGGCCTTGAAGCTCCTCCAGCGGGAGGTGATCCGGCAGGCGAGCATGCTGTCCATGGACCGACTCCTCCTTCTGATCGCCTGCTCCTTCGTCCTCGCGCTGCCCCTCGTGCTGCTGCTCAAGGGCGGCAGCCGCGTCCGGAGCTCCGAGCCCGCCTGACGCCGACCCCGTTTCCCGCGGTTGCTGTCGGGTTTTGCCGAACAGGAAGATTTCCTGATATATTCTTTTCGAAGCCGTTGGAGGGCCTTGGCTTCGGCTTCGTCCGGCGAGCTTCGCCCGGACGCGTTGTAAAGTGAACCGCCGAATCTGTCGAAGAAGGTTCGTGCGGGCCATGACCAAAATTCCATCGTGAGGGTTGTGCCGGGACCGCATCGGACCAGCAATAGGGAGGGGAGGCGATTTGGCGAAGGTGCCCCGCGGCTCGAGGAAGGGTCCGGAGCGGAACCGATCCCCTCTTGCCCTCTGTGCCCGCACCGTCTTCGACAATCTCCTGGAAGGGTGCCAGGTCATCGGTTTCGACTGGCGCTACCGGTACGTGAACGAGGCGGTCGCGCGGCAGGGGCGCCGGTCGCCCGAGGAGCTGGTCGGCCGAAGCATGCTCGAGGCCTATCCCCGAATCGAGCGCACAACGATGTTTTCGCTCCTGAAGCGAAGCATGGAGGAGCGGACGCACCACCGGATGGAAAACGAGTTTACCTTCCCGGACGGATCGACGGCTTGGTTCGATCTCCGGTTCGAGCCGGTGCCGGACGGCGTGTTCATCCTGTCGCTGGAGATCACCGACAAGCGGCGGGCGGAGATCGAGCGGGAGCGCTCCCAGCGTACTCTGAAGGCGATCTTCGAAGGGGCCCGCGACGGCATTCTCGTGACGGACGTGGAGACCAAGCGGTTCACCGTCGCCAACGCGGCGGCCTGCCGGATGCTCGGCTACGGCCGCGACGAGGTCCTGGGGCTGAGCGTGCGGGACATCCACTCGCCCGAAGACCTCCCGGAGGCTCTGGGCCAGCTCGAACGGCAGATCCGGGGAGAGGCTGCGCTCGTCACCGATATCCCCGTGAGACGAAGGGACGGCTCGGTCTTCTTCGCCGACATTCATTCCACGCCCGTGGAGATCGGCGGGCGCCTCTGTCTCGTAGGAATCTTCCGGGACATCACGGACCGGCGAAGCTCCGCCGACCGGATCGCGCACCTGAACGCCGTGCTGCGCGGCATCCGAGACGTCAACCAGCTCATCACGCGGGAAAAGGACCGGGATCGGCTCATCGGGGCGGCGTGCGACGTGCTCGTGGAGGCTCGAGGGTTCCACGCGGTCCTGATCGGACTGACCGGTGGTTCGGGAAAGGTGGCGTCGTACGCGGGCGCGGGGCGACACCTCGCGGCGCTCAAGGAGATGCTCGGGCGCGGGGAGGCGCCGGAGTGCGTTCGCCGGGCGCTTGCCGCCCGCGACTCCGTCACGGTCCGGGATCCGCGCCGGTCCTGCGTCGAATGCCCCTGCGCGGCGGAAGCGGGAGAGGACTGGGACGCCGTGGCGCTCGCGCTGGAGCAGGACGGCAGGCAATACGGATGTTTGCTTGTGTTTCTCCCGGCCGGACTGGGCGGCGATCCCGAGGAGCAGGAACTCCTGCGGGAAGCGGCCGGAGACATCGCGTTCGCGCTGCGGAGGATCGAAGGCGACGCGGAGCGCGGCGCGCTCGAGGAGCAGCTCCGCCAGGCGCAGAAGCTCGAGGCGGTCGGCCGTCTGGCGGGAGGGCTGGCGCACGACTTCAACAACATGCTCTCGGCGATCCTGGGCTATTGCGATCTGGTCCGCCGCAAGCTCGTGCCGGGCGACCCGATCGCCGAGGATCTCGGGCAGATCCGGCAAAGCGGCGAGCGCGCCGCGTCCCTGACCCGGCAGCTGCTGGCCTTCAGCCGCAAGCAGATCCTCGAGCCCAGGGTAATCGACTTGAACGAGGTGGTCCGCGGCCTGGAAGGGATGCTCGGCAGGCTCATCGGGGAGGACGTCGAGCTCGTCGTCCGGCCGGCGGCGGAACCGGGCTTCGTGAAAGCGGACCCCGGACAGATCGAGCAGGTCGTCATGAACCTCGCCGTCAACGCGCGCGACGCCATGCCCGGGGGAGGCAGGCTGACGATCGAGACAAGGAATGGGGGAGGCGGTCGCGAGGCCGGTGGTGAGGAGGCGGACCCCGGGCCGCACGTGATGCTGGTGGTCACGGACACGGGCTGCGGCATGGACGAGGAGACCTTGTCGAACATCTTCGAGCCCTTCTTCACGACGAAAGCGCGGGGCAAAGGGACGGGGCTCGGGCTGTCCACCGTCTACGGCATCGTCAAACAGAGCGGGGGAGACGTCCGCGTCCTCAGCGAACCCGGAAAGGGCGCCACGTTCGAGATCGTGCTTCCGCGTGCGGAGGAGTGCCCGAAGGAGCCCGCGCGGACCGGGAGGTCCGTGCCGGCTCTCTGCGGAACGGAGACGATCCTGGCGGTCGAAGACGAGCCGCTGCTCCGCGACCTGATCGGCCGGATCCTCGAAGCGGGCGGATACCGCGTGCTTCTCGCGGCCGACGGGAACGAGGCGCTCGACCTGTGCCGGCGGCACGGAGACGAGATCGCGCTCGTGCTGACCGACGTCGTCATGCCGAACGTGGGCGGCAGGGCGCTGGCCGACGAGCTGGAGCGGCTGCTTCCGCGGGTCAAGGTCGTCTACACTTCCGGGTATACCGACGACGCCATCGTGCACCACGGCGTCCTGGATGCCGACGTTCCCCTGATCAAGAAGCCCTACCAGATGAACGTTCTTTTGTCGAAGGTCCGCGAGCTGCTGGACGCCCCCTGACGGACCGGCACGGGAAAGCCCGCTCTTCTCCCGGGCGGACGCTTCAACGCCCCCGTTCGGCGAAAACCCGGCGCATCTTCCCTCCGGCCGCGTCCCGCATCGGGGGCTCCTCCGCCACGTCGACGGCGACCTGCGGCAGGCTCCGGACGGACAGGAATTCCCGCAGGCGCTCCACCACCGCATCCGCGGTCCGGGCCCGATCGTAGCCGGGCGCCGCGTCGAGCCGCAGCCGCAGGCGGTCCGGGCCGGTCTGCACGAGCTGATACCCGGTGACGCCGGGAATCTCCTCGATCACGGTTTCCAGCGCCAGGGGCAGCAGAGGAACCGGCCTTCCCAGGGAGGAGCGGAAGGTGAGGATCTCGTCTTTGCGCCCCTCCACCCGGATGGAAGGCAGGGAGCTGCCGCAGGGGCACGGATCCGGAATCTCCGTGACGCCGTCGCCCAGGTCGTACCGGACGAGGGGCGCCACGCGGTTGGCCAGGTTGGTGAGCAGCGCGGTGTACGAGGGGGTTCCGGGCGGAACGGGGCGGTATTCCCTGTCCACCGGCTCGAGCACCAGCCAGTCGGCGTTTACGTGCAGGCGCCCGCGGTCGCAGTCGTACGCAAGACCCATGAACTCGGAAGCCGCGTAGGTGTCCCGCACGGGGCAGCCGAACGCGGAGGCGATGCGGTCCCGGGCGAAGTCCGTGAGCCGCTCCGCGCCGGTCAGGGCGAGCGCCGGGGCGATCCTGAGCCGCCCGGCCTCCCGCTCCGCCGCGAGGACCGCCAAGGCCGTCGGATACGTTCCCAGGATCGCCGGCCGAAAGTCGTTCAGATCCCGCACCAGGTCGGGCAGGGGCGCGAGCACCGAGAAGGTCCGGCTCGACCCCGACAGGCGGGGGAAGCGACGCCGGGCGAGTCCCGCGATCACGCTGCTCGTGAAATGCCCTCCCGTGGCGACGACCGCCGCGGTCCGGAACCCCATCCGACCGGACGCGGCGAGCGCGCGCACGGACGAAAGCGAAAGCAGGCGGCGGACGGCGGCCAAGGCGAGGTAGACCGCCGCCGCGTCCCGGTCGTGCACGAAGAGCGCGGGCCGCCCGGTCGTTCCGGACGTCGCGAAGACCGTGTAACGGCCCAAGTACGGGGTCCCGATCAAAGCGGGATCGGCGACGAACCGCTCCACGCCGTCTCGGGTCACCTCCGGGTCGGTGACCCAGCGGTCGAAGTCGGCCATGAGCTCCGCCTTGGTCACCGGCGGGAGGGACGCAAGAGTCGGGACGGAGCCGGCACGAACGCCGTACCGCTTGCCGTAGAAGACGGAGCGGGACGCGGCGAAGGCGATCAGGGACCGGAGGCGCTCCTCCCGGCGCCGGACAACCGACTGCGGCCCGCCGCGGGCCGCCTGCCTTACGTCCCACGCCACGCGCAGGAAACGAAGCCGGCCGCCGTCCATCGGCGTTCGGATCAGGTGGGCACGCGCCGGCGGCGAGTCACGGTCCGCTTGCCGCTTACGATCCGGACGATCTCGTCGGCTACCACCTCGACCGGTTTGTCGGTGACGTCGACCACGGAAAAGCCCCCTTGGCGGTACAGCCCTCGCGCGGCCTCGAGCTCCGCGAAGACCGTGGACGGACTGGAGTACGGCGTGGGGCCGACCCTGCCCAGAAGCTCCCTGCGCTTCTGTCTGTGCTCCAACAGGCGGTTGTACTCGATGGAGAGCCCCACCACCCTGCGGCGGTCTCCCCGGAAGAGCTGCCGCGGAGGCGGCAGGTCGCTCAGGATCGGAACGTTGGCCACCTTCCATCCATGGACGGCCAGGTACATGCTCAAGGGCGTCTTGCCGCACCGCGAGACGCCGACGACGATGATGTCGGCGTCGGGAAGGTCTTCGGGGCTGTTGCCGTCGTCGTGGGCCACGGCGAATTCGATGGCCTCGACCCGGCTGAAATAGTCCCGGCGAAGCCTCCTGTAGAGCCCGGGCTGCTCGACGGGGCCGGCGCCGGTGCCCTTCTCCACCTGGTCGAGGAGGGGGCCCATCAGGTCGATCTCCGGGACGCCCTGCGCCGCGCAGAGCCGGACGAGCTCCGCCCGGAGGTCGCGCCGTACGAGGGTGTGCACCACGGTGCCCCCGCGGGCCGAGGCTTTGGAGACCGCGGCCTGAAGCCGCCGCGCGCTGCGGACGCGGGCGCACACGACGACCGGCACCGCAAGTGTCGGGAACTGCGCGAGGGCGGTCTCCACGAGCTGCCGGCCGCTCTCGCCCGTACCGCCCGAGACGACGTAGACGGGCGGCGATCCCCTTTTCCCCGCGCTCTTCCTGCTTTTCACGGCTCCCGTTTTGCGCCCTCGCGATTTCAAAAAAAACTCCTTGAACAAGCTCGGCGGACCTTCGCGGCGGGGCTCTTCCAATGTATCAGGCGGGCAGGAGGTTTCCAATCGCCGTCGTTTCCGGCCGGCCGGCCGGGGCGAAACTTTCTCTTGCGATTTGCGCTCGACGGCGGCATAGTACCGCTTAGGGCGCGGTTGGCGCCCCGCAATTGCTTTGTTTGGGCAATGCCGCCCGGATTTAAGCAATAATCCATTTTTCGGAGGAAGTAGTGGCAACAGGAAGTGTGAAGTGGTTCAACGACGCGAAGGGGTACGGATTCATCAAACAGGAAAACGGGCCGGATGTCTTCGTGCACTTCAGCGCCATCCGGGCGGAGGGATTCAAGTCTCTCCAGGAAGGGGATCAGGTGGAGTTCGAGATCACGCAGGGTCCCAAGGGGCCCCAGGCTTCAAACGTGGTCCGGACCGCGTAAGATCCCAGGGTTTTCGGGGAGACGACCCCGATCGACGAATGGCCCCGGCGGGATGACCCGCCGGGGTTTTTTTTGCTGCCGATAGCCCGGACGCGGAATCCGCGCAAGGGGACGTTCATCTAACGTGGGCTGAGACCGGAACGCAAGATCCCGATTTCGCGTAGGCGGCCGGAAGGGGCGCGACTCCTTCCGGCCGCCCGGCGTGTCAGGGAAGTCCCGGAATCCTCGCGGGGGTTCCGGCGCGAAGGCGGAGTCCGACCCGCAATGCGGGGCGCTTCCGCGGGGGCTGCGCCCTTGGGTGTTTCCGGGGGGGCGGTTGTCTTTCGGGATGGTCTGTGTTGTCTTGATTCGAGGAGGGCCCGCGGGCACGGCGCCCCTCCCCGCAAATCCGCGTGGAAGCCGAGCGAATGGTGACCTGTATCGGAGGGGCACGGTCGAAGAGCGCCGATCTGCGCCGCCGCGCGCGAGGGCGCGGCGCGCTTGCCGCGGCGCTTGCAGCCGCGGCGATCGCCGGGTGCGCGGCGGGTCCCGACTTCCATCGGCCCGCGGCCCCCGCGGTCTCCTCCTATACGGCCGCGCCGTTGCCCGCCGCCACGGTCGAAGCCAAAGTCGCCGGAGGAGAGTCCCAGCGCTTCGCCGCGGGCAAGGAGATCCCCCCCGCGTGGTGGGAGCTCTTCCGTTCCGATCCCCTCGACGGCCTGATTCGCCGCGCGATCGCGGACAGCCCGACGCTCGCCGCCGCGCGCGCGACGCTGCGCGTGGCCGAGGAGGAACGTCGGGCGCAGGTCGGCGCCCTGTTCCCGAGCGTGCAGGGAAACGCCTCGGTGACGAAGCAGAAGATCTCGGGCGCGTTGTTCGGACAGGCGGGGACCGAGTTCAGCCCGTTCACGCTGTACAACGCCTCGGTGAGCGTTTCGTACGCGCTCGACCTGTTCGGCGCTACGCGAAGGGCGGTGGAGGCGCTCGCCGCGGAGGTCGACTACCAGCGGTTCCAGCTTACGGGCGCGTGGCTCACCCTGACGGCCAACGTGGTCACGACGGCGGTGCAGGAGGCGGCGTTGCGCGCGCAGATCCGGGCGACCCGGGAGATCGCGGCGGCCGAGGAGCAACAGCTTGTCCTGGTGGAGCAGCGGTTCCGGCTCGGCGCGGGCTCCCGCCCGGACGTCCTCGCGCAGCAGGCCCAGCTTGCGCAGACGCGGGCGACCCTTCCTCCGCTGGAAAAGCAGCTCGTCCAGTCCCGCCACCGGCTGGCGCTTCTCGCCGGGCGGTTCCCGGCGGACGCCGGGGCGCTCCCCGAGTTCGACCTCGCGGGGTTTTCCCTTCCGCGGGAGCTTCCGGTGAGCCTGCCGTCGTCGCTCGTGCGGCAGCGCCCGGACATCGGCGCCTCGGAAGCGCTTCTCCACGCGGCGAGCGCACGGGTCGGGGTGGCCACGGCCAACCTGTTCCCGCAGGTCACGTTGACGGCGAGCACCGGGTCGACGGCGACGCAGGTCGGAGACCTGTTCGGGGCCGGGAGTTCCGTCTGGAGCCTCGGCGCCGGGCTTCTGCAGCCGATCTTTCGGGGCGGGGAGCTCACGGCGAAACGCCGGGCTGCGGTGGCGGCCTACGAACAGGCGGAAGCACAGTACCGGGAGACCGTTCTCCTGGCGTTCCAGAACGTGGCCGACGTCTTGCGCGCCCTGGAAGCCGATGCGCGGGCGCTCGCCGCCCAGGAGGCCGCCGAGGAGGCCGCCCGGGCTTCCCTGGATCTCGCGCGCCGCCGGTACCGGCTGGGCGCGGCGAGCTACCTCACGATGCTCGACGCGGAACGGCAGTACCAGCAGGCGCGGATCGGCCTGATCCAGGCGCAGGCGACGCGCTTCGCCGACACCGCGGCCCTGTTCCAGGCGCTCGGCGGCGGCTGGTGGAACCGGATGCCGGAAAAACCCCGATACGGAGCCGCCCGACCATGAAAAAACGCATCGCGTTCGCTCTCCTCGGCGTACTGGCGGTGGTGGGAGCGCTGGCCGTCGTCAAGGCGCTTCAGATCCGGACGATGATCGCCTACGCCAAGCAGGCCTCCCCGCCGCCGGAGACGGTGACGACCGCCCCGGTTCGCGCCCAATCCTGGGAGACCTTTCTGACGGCGGTCGGCTCGCTGGTCGCGGTGGAGGGGGTCACCGTGGCCGCCGACCTGCAGGGAAAGGTCGTGGAGATCGCCTTCCGGTCGGGCGCGAAGGTCGAGAAAGGGGAGCTGCTGGTCCGCCAGGACACCACGTCGGAGGAAGCGCAGCTCCCCGGCGCCGTGGCCCAGGCGAAACTGGCCCGGAGCGTCCTGGCCCGCGACGCCAAGCTGCTGGCGGACCGGATCATTTCGCAGGCCGACTACGACGCGTCCGTCGCGAGCGCCGCGCAGGCGAAGTCCCAGGTCGACAACATTCGCGCCACCATCGACAAGAAGACGATCCGCGCCCCGTTCAGCGGCCGCGTCGGGATCCGGCAGGTCAACCTCGGGCAGCTCCTGCGTGACGGAGATCCGGTCGTCACGCTGCAGTCCCTCGATCCGATCTTCGTCAACTTCGCCCTTCCCCAACAGGACCTCGTTCGGGTGCACGCCGGTCTCCCCGTGCAGGTGACGTGCGACTGTCTCTCGGGCGCCGCGATCAAGGGAAGCATCACGGCGGTCAACCCGCTGGTGGACGTCCAGACCCGCAACGTCCAGCTTCAGGCGACGGTGGGGAACCGGGACGAGCGGCTGCGGCCCGGGATGTTCGTCACCGTGAGAGTGGGCCTTCCCGTCCGGAACAAAGTGCTGGCGATTCCGGCGACCTCGGTGCTCTACGCCCCCTACGGCGACTCGGTCTTCGTCGTCGTCCCGAGCAAGCAGAAGAAGGGCGGCAAGGTGGTCCGCCAGCAGTTCGTGCGCCTCGGCGAGAAGCGCGGCGACTTCGTCGCCGTCACGCACGGACTTTCGGAGGGACAGACCGTCGTCAGCACGGGCGTGTTCAAGCTCCGCAACGGGCAGGCGGTGGTGGTCGACAATAGGCTCGCACCGACGTTCCGGGAAAATCCGAGGCCGCCGAACCGATGAAGATCACCGATCTGTTCCTTCGCCGGCCGGTTCTTGCGATCGTGGTCAACCTCCTCATCCTGATCGCGGGCCTGCAGGCGATCCGCAGCTTGAACGTCCGGCAATACCCCCGCACCGAGGAAGCCACGGTCACCGTCACGACCGTCTATGTCGGCGCGAGCGCGAACCTGGTGCGGGGCTTCATCACCTCGCCGCTGGAGCGCGCCATCGCCGCGGCCGACGGCATCGACTACATGGAGTCGCAGAGCACCCTCGGCCAGTCCACGATCAGCGTGCGCCTCAAGCTCAACTACGACGCCACCCGGGCGCTGGCCGAGATCAGCTCGAAGGTGGACCAGGTCCGAAACGACCTCCCGCCCGAGGCCGAAGTGCCGGTCATCAACGTCGAATCGGCCGAGAGCCGGTTCGCCTCGGCGTACTTGAGCTTCAACTCCGACCTCCTGAAGCAGAACCAGATCACCGACTACCTGGTGCGCGTCGTGCAGCCCCGGCTCTCCGCCCTCCCGGGCGTGCAGCGCGCCGACATCCTGGGCGCCCGGACCTTTGCCATGCGGATCTGGCTGAAGCCGGACCGGATGGGCGCGCTCGACATCACCCCGGCCCAGGTCCGCCAGGCGCTGGTGGCCAACAACTTCCTGGCCGCCGTCGGCCGCAGCAAGGGGGCCTACATCCAGGTTAACCTTGCCGCCAATACGGACCTTCATACGGCCGACGAGTTCCGGCGGCTGGTCGTACGGGAGCGGAACGGGACCATCGTGCGGCTCGGCGCCATCGCGGACGTGGTCCTCGGGGCCGAGGATTACGATTCCGAGGTCCACTTTTCCGGGCGAACCGCGGTCTTCATGGGAATCTGGCCGCTGCCCACCGCCAACACGCTCGACGTCATGACGCGGGTCCGGACGGAGATGGCGGCCATCCAGAAGAGCCTGCCGACGGGACTCAATGCCCGCATCGCGTACGACGCGACGAAGTACATCTCCAGCGCGATCCACGACGTGCTCGGGACCCTGGGCGACACCCTGATGATCGTCATGGTGGTCATCTTCCTGTTCCTCGGGTCGTTCCGGTCGGTCCTCATCCCGATCGTGGCCATTCCGCTGTCGCTCGTCGGCGGATTCTTCCTGATGGAGGCGTTCGGATTCACGATCAACCTGCTCACCCTTCTGGCCATCGTCCTGTCGGTCGGGCTCGTGGTCGACGACGCCATCGTGGTGGTGGAGAACGTGGAGCGCCATCTGCGGGAGGGGAAGACGCCCATGGAGGCGGCCCTGATCGGCGCCCGGGAGCTGGTCGGGCCGATCATCGCGATGACGATCACGCTCGCGGCGGTCTACGTGCCGATCGGCCTGCAGGGAGGACTGACCGGGTCGCTGTTCCGCGAGTTCGCGTTCACGCTGGCCGGGGCGGTCGCCATCTCCGGGATCGTCGCCCTCACCCTGTCCCCGGTCATGTCGGCCGTGCTGCTCAAGCCCGGCCTCTCGGAGCGCGGGCTGGCCGGCTGGGTCAGCCGCAGCTTCGAGAGGCTCAAGAACGCTTACGGCCGCGTCCTCGACGCCACCTTGAACGCGCGCCCGGCCGTCTACGTCGTCTGGATCGCGGTGTCGCTGTGCGCGATCCCGATGTACATGATGTCCCCCAAGGAACTCGCGCCGACGGAGGACCAGGGAGTCATCTTCGGGATCGTCGACGCGGCCGCCGACTCCACCCTCGAGCAGAACAGCTTCTTCGCGGCCGACCTCAACCGGGTCTACGAGCGGGTGCCGGAGACCGACTTCACCTTCCAGCTTACGATGCCCACCTCCGGATTCGCGGGAATGGTCGTCAAGCCCTGGGATCAGCGCAAGCGTTCGATCTTCCAGATTCTGCCGGGCGTGCGGAAGGCGCTGCAGAAGCTCCCGGGAATCCGGGTGTCTGCGGTCATCCCCCCGGCGCTTCCGGGCGGCGGACAGTTTCCCGTGGAGTTCGTCGTGGCCTCGACGGCCGACACGGGGGAGATCCTGCAGTTCGCCAAACAGCTCCAGCGGGAAGCCGTTCAGAGCAAGATGTTCGCGTTTCCGCCGCTCATCGACGTCAAGATCGATCAGCCCCAGTCGGAGTTCCTCATCGACCGCGACAAGGTGGCGGCGATGGGGCTCAATCTCCAGGAGGTCGCCGGGGACGTGAGTGATCTGGTCGGCGGGAACTACGTGAACCGCTTCGACATCTCGGGCCGCAGCTACAAGGTGATCCCCCAGATCCAGCGGATCGACCGCCTCAACCCCGACCAGCTCAAGAACATCTACGTAACCGGACCGAACGGCGGCGTCGTCCCGTTGAGCACCGTCGCGGTTCTGAAACACTCGGTCGTGCCGCGCTCGCTCAACCGATTCCAGCAGCTCAACGCCGTCACGATCAGCGGCGTCCCGGTCCGGCCCCTGGACGAGGCGCTGCGGTTTCTGGAGGACCATGCGGCCCGGATCCTGCCCAGGGGGTACGTCATCGGCTACACGGGCGAGTCGCGCCAGCTGCGCACCGAGGCCGGCAAGTTCCTGCCGGCGTTCACGCTGGCCGTCATCATGATCTTTCTGGTCCTGGCGGCCCAGTTCAACAGCTTCCGGGATCCCTTCGTCATCCTGGCCGGATCGGTGCCGCTGGCGATGTTCGGGGCGCTCATCTTCACGTTTCTGAAAATGCCCAATCCGAACATCTCCTTCTGGACGTCGGGCTGGACGACCACCCTGAACATCTATTCCGAGGTCGGACTGGTGACCCTCGTGGGGCTCATCTCGAAGAACGGGATCCTGATCGTGGAGTTCGCCAACCAGCTCCAGATCCAGGGAATGCCGAAGCTCGCCGCCGTGCATGAGGCGTCGATGATCCGCCTCCGCCCGATCCTCATGACCAGCGCCGCCACCGTCGCGGGCCACTTTCCGCTGACCCTGGTCACCGGACCCGGTGCCGCCGCCCGGAACTCCATCGGGTTGGTGCTGGTCGGGGGGATGTTCATCGGGACGTTCTTCACCCTGCTCGTGGTGCCGTCGATCTACATGCTTGTCGCCCGCGACCACGGCAAGGACCGGGAGCGCGAGGCGGCCCGGGGAAGGACCGAACCGTAATCCCCCGGAGGCCGACAGCCGCCCGATTCCGGGCCGGGACGCGGGCGGTCTCAGCCGCGCAGGGCCTAGAGGGTGCCGCGGAGCCCGATCCGGTCGGCCACGGTCTTCATGCCTTCGATCGTGTCCGCGATCAAATCCTCGAGCGACACGCCCATCAGGGCGGCGCCTTTCTCGATCACCGCGCGATCCACGCCGGCCGCAAACCCCTTTTCCTTCCACTTCTTGCGCACGCTCTTGACCGACAGGTCGAGGACGCTCTTGGAAGGCCGCACCAGCGCGGCGGCTGCGACCAGCCCGGTGAGCTCGTCGACGGCGAACAGCGCCTTTTCCGCGTCCGTGACGGGCTCGACGTCGGTACAAAGCCCCCACCCGTGGGACTCGACCGCCCGGACATACTCGTCGGGCCACCCGCGCCCCCGCAGGATCCCGGGCGCATGCTTCAGGTGCTCCTCGGGGTGCTCCTCGTAGTCGACGTCGTGGATCAGTCCGATCACGCCCCAGAACTCCTCGTCGGCTCCCACCTTCCGGGCGATCCGGCGCATGACGGCCTCCACGGCGAGCGAGTGGGCGACCAGGTTGGGGCCGTGAACGTGTTCCGTAAGGACGGCCCAGGCCTCGTCGCGCGAAGGAGGTGCGGGCACGGTTTCATCCTTTCCGCCGATTCGGCTCCCGGTTTGGTGCGATCGTACCACAGGCGTCGGGGGAGGCGCCCGTCTCGATTTTGGGGCGCCGCGGCGGGATTCCGGCGGAATCCTTGATGCGTCCGGGACATCGCAACGGGTGGCCCGCTCCGGGAACGGGGTAAGGCGTTACGCAGGGGAACGAGAAAGGGGGAACGGCGCGTGAAGAGATCCGGGAAGACGGCCGCGGCGTGTGCGGCCGCGCTCCTGTTTGCGGCGGTCGCCGGCGGCGCGGCGGACAAGGGCGGGGAAACACGGTCGGATCTGTGGCTCAAGGCCCGGATCGTGACCGCCTACAGCCTCAACCGGCACTTGAGTCCCTTTCCGATCGACGTCGCCGTGACCCGCGGCGTGGTCCGTCTGAGCGGCACGGTCGACAGCGACGTCGAGCGGGACCTGGCGGTCGAGATCGCGAGGGGGGTGGAGGGAGTCGGGGACGTCCGCGACGATATCCGGGTCGAGCCCGGAGCCATGGCCGGGAAGCGCCGGGAGTCGAAGTTCTTCCGGATGGTGGAGGATGCGACGATTACCGCGATGGTCAAGTCCAAGCTGCTGTGGAACCGCAACACCAGCGGCTTGCGCATCGACGTGAGCACGGACGATGGCGTGGTGGCCCTGACCGGCAAGGTGGCGTCGGGCGCGGAGGCGGATCTGGCGGTCCAGCTGGCGAGGAACACGACGGGCGTCCGGCGCGTGCGCAGCGACCTGATCGTCGAGAGAGGAGCGAGGAGGGCAAGCGGGAAGGGAATGCTCGCGAGGATGGAAGCCCGGGCAGGCGACGCCTGGATCACCGCGAAGGTAAAATCGATGCTGCTCTTCAGCAAAGACACGGAAGACGAAGAGATCCACGTCCGGACCCACGACCGGGTTGTGACCCTGACCGGGTCCGTGTCGAACGAGAGGCAGAAGGACAACATCGACAGGATGGTCGCCAATATCGTGGGCGTGCGGGCGGTGCGCTCGAAACTCGCCGTCGCCGGCGAGTAGGGGCGGGACGGCCGCAAGAAAAGGAAGAGGAGGCGGCGCCCCCGAGCGGATTGTCGCCGGCGGCTTCGCAACGCGTGGCCGCCGCCGGCGGCGCGCCGCGTCACATTGCCGCGCCGAGGACCTCCTTCATCACGGACGCCAGTTCCCGGAGCGCCTTTCCGCCGTCGCCGCGGAACGACGAACCGTGCATGATCGCCAGCGTTGCCGGCCTGCGGGCGGCCAGCTCCTCCATCACGCGCTGCGTGCGCGTCGTGAACGGGTACGCGTTCAAGAGCTGGGTCGACTGGAAGTCGAGCATCGCCTTCCGGGCCTTCGCCACCACGTCGGATTCGGTGACCGGGGGCGGATCGGCGCCGTGGAGGAACAGGTCCGAGCAGAACAGCGTTCGGTTCGTCTCCTCGAAGAGCATGCCTGCATCCCAGCCGTGCGGCACGTGGTGCGTCGGATAGAGGCGGAACCGGTACCTGCCGGTCTCGAGCGCGTCGTCCGGGAGGAGAAAACGCGGCGCCCGGGAAGCGAAATCGGAGACGTTGACCAGCGCCGCCACGACCGTACAGAGGGGTTGCGCCTGCGGCGCCGCCTGGAGCCACTCGTTGAGCGAGCCGCACTCGTCCGACTCGAAGTGGCTGAAGGCGATCCACCGGAGCGACGCCGGGTCGACGATCCCGGAAACAGCGGATTTTACGAGGGGAAAGGTGTTTCTCATCCCGGTGTGAAAAAGCAGCGGCTGGTCGTCCTTCACGAGGAACTGGTTGAACTGGAGCTTGTAGTCCGGGTTGTAGGTCGAGATGCGGTACACGTCCGGGGCGATCTCGGCGACCTGGGTCATGATGGCGGCCTCCTCAAAAGAAACCGGCAGGGGGCGGGTTCGGGCACGACGCCGACACGGATGATCCATTATCGCACACGGCGTGCGCGCCGGACAGAACGCTCCGCGCCCGGGAACCATTTCCGTTCCGTGCTCATCAATGGGTAAGCGGTTTGAACTCCGCGCGGGGAAACCGGCGCCCGCGGCCGTCCATGACCGGCGAAACGAACGGGGAGCAGGCGATGCATTGAAGTGGACGAGCGTTGTACGACGCCATGTTCCCGGGCTCTTGGTCGCGGTCCTGATCGTGGCCGCCGTCGCGGTCTACCTCTGGCGGAGGGAACGACCGGCGCCTCCCCGGTATGTGACCGAGCCCGCGACGCGCGGCGCCATCGTCAAGGCGATCGTCACCACCGGATCCGTCAATCCCGTCGTCACGGTCCAGGTGGGGACGTACGTGTCGGGCGTGATCAAGGCCATTCACTGCGACTACAACACGCGGGTAAAGGCCGGCCAGTTGTGCGCCAAGATCGACCCCCGTCCCTACCAGCTGGTGGTCGACCAGGGCGCCGCCAACCTCGAGAGCGCCAGGGCTCAACTCAACAAGGACCGCGCGAACCTCGCGTATCTCAAGACCAACTACGAGCGCGACCGCGGCCTGCTGAAAAGCGGCGTCGTCTCCCAGGAGACGGTAGACAGCGACAGGAGCGCCTACGATCAGGCCCGCGCGCAGGTCGCGCTGGACGAAGCGGCGATCCAGCAGCGGGAGGCGGCGCTCAACGCGGCGCGCGTGAATCTCGGGTACACGAACATCGTGTCGCCGGTCGACGGGATCGTGGTCTCGCGCAACGTCGACGTCGGGCAGACCGTAGCTGCAAGCTTCCAGACGCCGACGCTGTTCCTGATCGCCAAGGACCTCACCAAGATGCAGGTCGACACGAACGTGAGCGAAACCGACGTCGGGGGCGCCCGGGTGGGCCAGAAGGCCTCGTTTACGGTCGAGGCGTATCCGAAAAAGGTCTTCTGGGGGCGCGTCAGGCAGGTCCGCCAGGCGCCGATCACGGTGCAGAACGTCGTCACGTACGACGTGGTCGTGAGCGTGGACAACCCCGACCTCGAACTGCTTCCCGGGATGACGGCCAACACGCGGATCATTACGGCCGAGCGCAACGACGTCCTGCGGGTGCCGCTGCAGGCCATCCGGTTCTCGCCGGGCGGCCTTCGGCTGACGGCGTCGCCGGAGACGGCTAAGGCGCGGGGGGGCGGCGCTCACGTCTGGGTGCTGCGGAACGGTCGCCCGCAGGCGGTTTCGGTCACCACGGGCTTGAGCGACAACTCGTCGGTGGAGATTACCGGCGGTGCGCTCAAGGCGGGCGACCGGGTGATCGTCAACGAGATCGCACCTTCCGCCGGGCCTCCGGCGCGGCGGCGCGCGCCGCTGCGCCTGTGAGACCCGTCGGGGGAGACCCGGCCGTGGCCGACCGCGTCATCGATATCCGCAACGTCGTCAAGACCTATCGGCTCGTGAGCGTCGAGGTCCAGGCGCTGCGCGGCGTGGATCTCGCGGTCGACCGGGGCGAGTTCGTCGCCATCATGGGCGCCTCGGGGTCGGGCAAGTCCACGCTGATGAACATCCTCGGCTGTCTCGACCGGCCGACGAGCGGGCAGTACCTGCTCGAGGGCGTCGACACCGCCTCTCTCGGCGAGCCGGCCCTCGCTCGCGTCCGCAGCCTGCGCATCGGCTTCGTCTTCCAGAACTTCAACCTGCTCGCCCGCACGAGCGCCGCGGAGAACGTTGCCCTTCCGCTCTTTTATTCCGGCCGCTTCGCGGACAGCGCCTCCCGGGTACGCGACGCGCTGCACGCCCTGGGGCTGGAAGGCCGTGAGGAGAGCCATCCAGGCCAGCTTTCCGGCGGGCAGCAACAGCGGGTCGCGATCGCGCGGGCGCTCATCAACGGGCCGGCGATTCTGCTGGCCGACGAGCCGACGGGAAATCTGGACTCCAGGACGGCCGAGGACATCATGGGGATCATCTCGGCCTTCAACCGCGAACACGGCGTCACGGTGGTCCTCGTGACGCACGAGGCGGACATCGCGACGTTTGCCGATCGGGTGGTCACGATGCGCGACGGGCTCATCGTATCCGACGAGCGGCGGGCCGGACGCATGGCGCAGGCTTCGCGGCCGGCGGCCGCGAAGCCGCCGGAGACGGCCGGCGAGTCCCGGGGGATTGAGAACACGTGGTCGTTCGGGCGCATGGCCCTGGTGGCCGCCGGGCGCGCGCTGGCACGCAACAAGATGCGGTCGGCCCTGACGATGCTCGGGATCTTCATCGGCGTGGCCGCACTGATCACGATGGTCGCCGTGGGGGAGGGCGCCAACGCCGCGGTCAAGCAGCAGATCGAGAACCTGGGCACGAACCTGCTCATCGTGCTGCCCGGCGCGACGACGACGAGCGGCGTGCGCGCCGGGTTCGGGAGTGCCTCAACCCTCACGGTGGCGGACGCGGAGGCGATCCGGAAGGACGATCCGGCGGTGGCGAACGTGGGGTTCCAGACCCGCCAGATCGCGCAGGTCCAGTACGGGAACCGGAACTGGAGCACGGTCATCCAGGGCGTGTCACCCAGCTACCTCGCCGTCCGCAACTGGAAGGTAGTGGCCGGGCGCACAATGACCGAGCGGGACGAAGTCAACGCAGCCCGCGTGTGTCTGCTGGGGCAGACGGTGCTCAAGAAACTGTTCGGCGCCTACGAGAATCCGGTCGGCGCCACGATCTTCATCAAGAACGTTCCGGTGGAGGTGATCGGCGTTCTCGCCGCGAAAGGCCAGTCCGGCTTCGGCCAGGATCAGGACGACACGGTCTTCATTCCGTTCACGACGGCGGAGCGGAAGGTTCTGGGCGTTTCCACGCCCACCCAGACGGAGACTACCGCGAACAACCTGTATCCGGCGCCGCCGAATCCGTTCGGCATCAAGCCGAAGCTGACCGGCTACGTCAACATCATCTTCGTCCAGGCCACGAGCACGGCGGCGGTCCCGACGGCGCTCAAGCAGGTGACGGCCACCCTGCGGCGGCGCCACCATATCCAGCCCGGGCAGAACGACGATTTCGGCGTGCGAAACATCAGCGACATCACGCAGGCTGCGGAAAGCAGCAGCCGCATCATG
>CAYWOT010000014.1:18051-19396 GCA_964459975.1 uncultured bacterium | reverse complement strand
GGTGGAGCTCGGTCCTCATGCCGATCGTCTTCCTGTTCTCGGCGATCGTCTCCGGCATCGGGCTCGTGATGCTGCTCTACATGGTGATCTATCCCCTGCTCGGCGGGGAGATCGACATGAAATGCATCGACAAGGGGATGTCCTTCCTCTTCTACGCGGTCATCGTCGACTTCTCGCTGGAGTTCGTCGACTTCCTTCACCGGATCTACCAGAGCGAAGAGGAGATCAAGATCCTGGGGCAGCTCGTCATGCACAAGCTCTTCTTGAGTCTGGTCGTCGTGCAGGTCCTGATGGGGATGCTGTTTCCGCTGGGGATCCTCGCCGCCATGAAGATCTTCAAGCGGTTCCGGGAGACCGCGGAGCTGCGGAAGCTGCTCTATTTCGTCGCCCTGATCCTGATCCAGGGGGGCGTCTTCGCCACGCGGTGGAACGTCGTGATCGGCGGGCAGATGTTCTCGAAGAGCTTCCGGGGGCTGACCACGTACAAGATGGACCTCTTCGGGCTCGAGGGGCTGCTCTACACCCTTCTGCTGCTGGCGCTGCCGCTCGTCATCCTGGCGGTCTTCCTCAAGGTCCTCCCGGCGTGGAAGGAGTTCACCAAGGTCCCGCGCAGTACCGAGGCGTAACCCGTGTGGACGGGGACATACCCGGCTGTTCTCTTCTCCCCAACTCGGGTATGTCCCCGTCCACACGTCACTCCATCGCGCGCAGGTCGGGGAACCGGAAGAATACGAAGAGGCTGGCGGCGAGGCCGGCCGACGCCGCGATCGCCATCGCCGCGGTGGCGGAGGTGGCCGTGGCGAGCCACCCGATCAGGAGGCTGCCCACCCGCATCAGCCCGAGGAACAGCGACACGTAGATGCCCATGACCCGGCCGCGCAGGGCGTCGGGCACGAGCGACTGAAGCAGGGAGTTGGCCGGCGCGTTCTGGGTGACGAATGCGAACCCGATCGCCGCCAGGAGCAGGAGGGCGACCGGGTAGCGGCGGGCGAACGAGAAGGCGAGCAGGAGCAGGGGGAAGAGAAAGCTTCCGGCCGTCACGAGCGCGCCCTTCCGGCGCACCGCCCGACCCGTCGCGACGAAGAGCGAACCGAGCACGGCTCCCGCGCCCGCGGCCGACATCAGCCCGCCGTACGCTTCCGCGCCCCGGCCCAGCACCTCCTTGGCGAAGACGGGCACGAGGACGTAGTAGGGCATGGCGAGGAGGGCCGACAACGACACGAGGAGGACGATCGACCCGGGGGTCCGGTTGCCGGTGATGTACCGGACCCCTCCCCACAGGTCGTTGCCGCCCGCGCCGTCGCCCGTCGCCCGCCGGATGCGCGAGGCGTCCATCAGGAAGAGC
>CAYWOT010000014.1:0-18041 GCA_964459975.1 uncultured bacterium | reverse complement strand
AGGACGGCGAAGTAGCTCGCCCCGTTCAGGAAGAAGGCGCCGGACACGCCGATGGTCGCCACGAGGACCCCGGCCAAGGCCGGACCGACGACGCGGGCGCCGTGGAACGTCCCGGAGTTCAGGGCGACGGCGTTGGCGAGGTCTTCCCGGCCGACGAGATCGACGACGAAGGCCTGGCGCGCGGGAGTGTCCATCGCCTGGGCGGCTCCCAGGAGAAACGCCAGGCCGATCACGTGCCACAGCCGGACCGCGCCCGTCCAGCACAGGACCGCGAGGAGGAAGGCGAGCAGCATCATCGACGCCTGCGTCAGGAAGATGATGCGTCTCCTCGAGAAGCGGTCGGCGATCGCGCCCGCGTGGAGAGTGAGCGGAACGAGAGGAATCGCGCCCACGAAGCTGACCACTCCGAGGTCCCACGCCGAACCGCTGATCCGGTACACCAGCCAGTTCTGGGCGATCATCTGCATCCAGGTGCCGACGAGAGAGGTGAACTGACCGAAGAACCAGAGGCGGTAGTTGCGGTGGCGAAGCGCCTGAAAGGTCCCGGCCCGCGCGGGAAGGATCTCCGGCGGGGCGGATGTCCTCATCGGGGGGTGCGCGGCGGCATCGGTTCTCCCGGACGACCCGTCCCCGGTGCGGTCAGGGTGTGACCCGGAACGACGTCTCCTCGATGTCCTTCACGCCCCCGGCCGTCTCGACCGAAGCGAACACGCGATACCGTCCGGGGGCTGCGGTGGCGGGAAGGGTGAGGGGAACCGTGCTCCGCCACGTTCCCCCGTCGCGGGAAATGTCGATCGACGCTTGGCCGACCACGGCGCCGTTCATGAGGATCTCGCGGGTTTCGTGGACGAGGACCTGCCGGTCCGCCGACGGCACGAGCACTGCGTACGTCATGTTGACGTTCACCGTTTCTCCGGGTCCGAGAACGGTGGGATTCGTGCGCACGGTTTCGATCTTGAGGCGGATTCCCTGGCGGGGAGAGTATCCGTACTCGCGGCTGGTCTGCGCGAGGCCCTTCTCCTGCTCGTCAAGATAGTGCCCGACCGCGCCCCCGGCCAGTCCTCCGAGGAGGCCGCCGAGCAGGGCGCCCCGCCTCCCCCCGACGATGCCTCCGACCACGGCCCCCCCCAGGACGCCCGTCCCGGCTCCGATGGTCGTCTTGGGGTTCTCGCGCATCGCCTGGTTCATGCCGGCGCAGCCGGCAAGCACGGCCGAAAGGAATACGAAACCGGCGGCGAGACACAAGACCTTCTTCATCGGGACCCCCTTAGCAGCAAGTGAGACGCGCCCCTCCGAGTATATATTCAACGTCCCGGCGCTGCCATGGCGGAGAAGCGGGGCGAGGGGCCGTGGCGCCGGGCGGCATGGACCGGAACTCCTTCGAAGCCGTAACGGGCCAGGATTTCCCGGACCGTGCCGACCGCCCGGGCCGGCGTATTGTGGTCCACGCTTAAGTGGCACAGAACGACCGCCTGCGGCAGGGTCCGGCTTTCGAGAAACGCCCGGGCGAGGAACGTCCCCGCCTGCTCGTTCGACAGGTGCCCCGTTTCCGAATCCACCCGCGCCCGGTCCCGGCGGGCGCTCGCCGCGAGCATGCCCGCGTCGTAGTTCGACTCGATCAGGATCAGATCGCTGTCGACGAATTCCTCGAAGAGGCCGTTCCCCCCGTGCCCCAGGTCGGTGGCGACGGCGACGCGGACCTGCCTTCCGTCCGCGGCGCCGCCGAGGAGGAAGCCGCAGGTTACCCCTTCGGCGTCGTGGGGCACCACGAAGGGGCGGAGGCGGATGGCGCCGACGGAGAACTCGCGCGCGCCGAAGGTGCAGATCGGACCCGAGGGGGCGGATCGGGAGAGGATCCGGCGGGAAAACGGACGGACGTTCTTCTCGTGCAGGAGGATCGGGATCTCGTGCCGGGCGCAGCACGCCACGGCGGACGGATGGATGTGGTCTCCGTGAAGGTGCGAGACCACGACGGCGTCGACGTCCTCCCACGTGGTCCCGGCTTCCGCGAGGGCGCGGGCGAGGCCCCGCTGGGACGGGAGGCCGGCGTCGAGCAGAAGCACCGTTCCGTCGTGCTCGACGAGCGTGAGGTTGCCCGAGCTTCCGCTTCGCAGCGGACGGACGGAGAACCGGCTAGGCAAGGGTCCGACGCTCCTGCATGGCCGGTATTATACCAGCACCCGCGGGTCATCCTACGGCTTCCTTGATCGTTGCTGCGGCGCACCCCCCAGGTGGTATAATCCGCGCTCATGGAAGTGTGGCCCGGGACCGCCCGAAGGTGACGAAGCGAACGCTGTGCCTTTTCTTCCTCGCGGCTTCCCTTCTGTACTTCTCCGCTCTGGGCGTGATGCCCCTTCTCGAGCCGGACGAGGGGAGGTACGCCGAGATCCCCCGGGAGATGATCGCGTCCGGCGATTTCGTCACGCCCCGCCTGAACGGGGTAGTCTACCTGGAAAAGCCTCCCCTCTACTACTGGGGCGTCGCCGCGTCGATGGCGGCCTTCGGGCAGAACGAATTCGGGGCCAGGTTCTTCACGGCCGCCGTATCGGTGGCGGGCATTCTGCTCACCTACTGGATGGGGGCGGCCTTGGCCGGGCCGCGCACCGGCCTGTACTCCGCAATCGTGCTTTCCACGACGTTCTATACCTACGTGATCGGCCGCCTGAACACGCTGGACATGACGCTCACGGTGCTCCTTGCGCTGTCGATTTTCCCGGGATACCTCGTTTCTTCCGGCAGGACCGGCCGCCGCTCGGTCCTGGTCCTCTCCTACGCCGCGGCGGGCCTGGCGTTCCTGACCAAGGGGCTGGTCGGCGTCGTCTTTCCGTTGGCGGTCCTGATCCTGTGGGCCCTCGCTTCGCGGCGCCCCCGGGCGATCGGGAAGGTCTTTTCACCGCTCGGCGTCCTGCTGTTCCTGGCGATCGTCCTTCCCTGGACGGTCCTCGTCCAGAGGGCGAACCCGGACTTCCTGTGGTTCTTCTTCGTCCATGAGCAGTTTCTCCGATACCTGACGAAGATCCACCACCACTACCAGCCGGTATGGTTCTTCCTTCCCGTCCTGTTTCTCGGGTTCTTCCCGTGGATCGCGTTTCTTCACCGGGTCGCCCGGTCCGTCCGCGGCGCGCGCGGGACGTTCCTTCCGCGGGAAGATCTCGTCTTTCTCCTGTCGTGGTCCTTGTTCATCCTCGTCTTCTTCTCGCTTTCCGACTCCAAGCTCGTGACGTACATCGCGCCCATGTTCCCCCCCCTCGCGGTTCTGTTCGGGAGGGGCCTCGAGATGTGGGCGGACCGGGAGGACGGGACGGTCCGATGCCGTTTCCCGCTCGCCCTCTCGGCGATCCTGGCGGGGGTTCTTCTGTTCTTCCCGTCGTTCAGCCGTCATGCGGTCGCGCCCGCCGCCTGGGCGCGGGCCTGCGCCGTCTCCGTCGTGTTCCTCCTCCTGTGGGGCGCCATGCCGCTCTTCCTGCGCCGCTTGGGCGCGGAGCGGGTGATCCTGCTTTCCTTCCTCCTCCTGGCGTTGTTTCTGACCTCCCTGAACCGCCCCGCGGCGCGGTACCTGGGAGACTACAAGTCGGTGAAGCGCCTCTCCATGTCGCTCCTGCAGGATCTCCGGCCGGGGGATGCGCTCGCCCAGTACGGGACCTTCCGTCAGGGGCTCGACTTCTACACGCGGCGCAGGTCGATCCTGGTGGACGAGGTGGGCGAGCTGCAGTTCGGCGCGCAGCGCGCGAAGGACCGCGCGCAGTGGTTCCTGAGCGACGCGCGGTTCCGGGAGCTCTGGAACTCGGACCGGCGCGTTTTCTGCCTCTTCCGGCCCGACGCGATGTCCCTCATTCGCCGGCGGTTCCCGAACCGTCGATTGCTCTACCGCTCCGATGAGGGTATCCTCATCGTGAATCACCTCTGAAACAGCCGGGGGAAGGGACCGTTCCGGTGGAAAAGAGAGCCGATTTCCTCCCCCTGTCGCGGCCCGCCATCGGACCGGAGGAAGCCGCGGCCGTCGCATCCGTGCTTCGGTCCGGGTGGATCACGAGCGGACCCAAGGTTGCGGAGTTCGAGGAGCGGTTTCGCGATCTGACGGGGGCGCCCCACGCGGTGGCGGTGGCGTCCGCGACGGCGGGGCTTCATCTCGTTCTGCGGGCGCTGGGAGTCGGACAGGGCGACGAGATCGTGACGCCGTCTCTGACCTTTGCGTCGACGGTCAACCAGATCGCCCTCGCGGGGGCCTCGCCGGTGTTCGCGGACTGCGACTACGGGACGTTGCAGGTGCGCCCGGAGGAGATGGCGGACCGGATCACGCGGCGGACGCGGGCGGTCATCCCCGTGCACTTCGCCGGCGCGCCCGCCGACCTCGACCCGATCCGCCTGGCGGCCGAGCGCGCGGGAGTGCCCGTGATCGAGGACGCGGCCCATGCGGTGGGCACGACCTATCGCGGCGAAGCCGTGGGCGGGCACGGCAACGTCGCGATCTTCTCGTTTCACCCGATCAAGAACGTCACCACGGGAGAAGGGGGCATGGTGACGTGTTACGATGAACCGTTCGCCCGGAGGCTGAAGCTGCTCCGGTTTCACGGGATCGAGCGCGACGCGTGGCGGCGGTACGGGCGGAGCGGAACGCCGCACTATGACATCCTGGAACCCGGATACAAGTACAACCTGACCGACATCCAGGCTGCGATCGGCGTGGTCCAGATGGACAAACTCGGAGCGATGAACGCCAGGCGGGCGCTTCTCGCCGCGCGGTACCTCTCGGGGCTTTCCGGGGTGGCCGGGCTCGATCTCCCCGTGTCTCCCCCGTATCCGCACGAGCACGCGTGGCACCTGTTCGTCGTGAAGGTGACGTCGATGGACCGCGACGGGTTCCTCGGGCGGCTGGCGGACTACCACATCGGCGCCGGCCTTCATTTTCCGCCCTGCCATCTGCTCCGCTACGTCCGGGAGCGGTACGGGACGAAAGAGGGGGACCTGCCCGCCACCGAACGGGCGGGCGCCGCGATCGTCTCCCTTCCCCTGTTCCCGGGGATGGAGGAGACGGACGTCGACTACGTCTGCGAGGCGGTCCGAGAAATCCTGGCCGGGGGGGCGCAATGATCTCCGTCGTCGTTCCCGTGTACAACGAGGAGGAGAACCTGCCGCTTCTGCACGCCCGTCTCCAGAAGACCATGGCGGACCTGAAACGGCCTTACGAGATCATCTTTATCGACGACGGCAGCCGGGACGGGTCGCTCGCGGTCCTGCGCGGCCTGGTGGGCTCCCCCGGAGTCCGCGTCGTGGAGCTCACCCGCAACTACGGGCAGCACCCCGCCATCTTCGCGGGCTTCGCCGTCGTACGCGGGAGCGTGGTCGTCACGCTCGACGCCGACCTGCAGAATCCCCCCGAGGACATTCCCCGCCTCGTCCGCGCCGTGGAAGAGGGCGATTTCGAGGTCGTGGGGTCGGTGCGCACGCTGCGGCGGGACTCCGTACTCCGCCGGATTCCGTCCCGGCTGGTCAACGCGGCGACCCGTCGGATCACGGGGGTTTCCCAGAGCGACTGGGGGTGCATGCTCCGGGCGTACCGGCGCGAAGTGGTGGACAAGATGGTGGCGAGCCAGGAGCATTCCACGTTCATTCCCGCGCTGGCGACCCTCTTCGCCAAGCGGATGACCGAAATTCCCGTCGGGCACGAGGAGCGCCATGCGGGCGTGTCGCACTACAACCTCTGGAAGCTGGTCGCGCTCCAGTTCGACCTGGTCACGTCGTTCACCGATTTCCCCCTGAAGGTCCTGCTGAGCCTGGGCGCGGGGCTCTCGGTCGCCGCCGTCCTGTTCGGCCTCCTGCTTTTCGTCATGCGGGTGTTCTACGGGGCCGCGTGGGCCGGGGAGGGGGTCTTCACCCTCTTTGCGATCCTGTTCTTCTTCATCGGAGCGCTCTTCGTGGCGATGGGGATCATCGGCGAGTACGTGGGGCGGATCTACCACGAAGTCCGGAAACGTCCCTCCTTTTCGGTCCGGACCGTCTACGAAGGGCCGCCGGGCACGGCCTTCTCGGCCTCGGCGGAGCCGGAGGGGTTGGCGGCCGACGGCGACCCGGAGCGGTAGGGCGTGCGCGCCGTCGTTTTCGCGTACCACAACATGGGCATCGTCGGCCTCCGCGCGCTCCTTGCGAGCGGGTTTGCGGTGCCGCTCGTCTTCTCGCACGAGGATGATCCGGCCGAGAACCGGTGGTTCGGGTCCGTCCCGGCCTTCTGCCGGGAACGCGGGATCCCGGTCCATCGGCCCGCCAACGCGAACGCCGCGCCCTGGCCGGGCGCGGTGCGCGCCGCTCGCCCGGATTTTCTGTTCTCGTTCTACTACCGCTCGATCCTCGGCGAGGAGATCCTGTCGGCGCCGCGCGTCTGCGCGCTGAACCTGCACGGCTCCCTGTTGCCGAAGTACCGGGGCCGCGCCCCGGTCAACTGGGTGCTCGTCAACGGCGAGACCGAAACCGGGGTGACGCTGCACGTGATGACCCGGAAGCCGGATGCGGGGGATATCGTCGGCCAGGCCGCCGTGCCGATCGCGTTCGACGACACGGCGCTCACGCTGTTCGGAAAGCTCGAGAAAGCCGGCGCGGAGCTGCTCGCCGACCTTCTGCCGCGGATTGCCGCGGGCGACGTGCCGCGCCGCCCGAACGAGATCGAAAAAGGGAGCTACTTCGGCGGGCGCCGGCCGGAGGACGGACGCATCGACTGGACCCGGTCCGCACTCGAGATCTACAATCTGGTGCGGGCGGTCACCCGGCCGTACCCCGGCGCGTTCTCCTTCCTCGGCGGGGAACCGGTGCGGATCTGGTGGGCGACGCCGGTCCCCGCGCCGGCGGAAGGGACGGCCGGCACTCCGCCCGGACGGCTGCTCGTCCCCGGCGTCCCCGAAGGACGCAGCGGAGGGCGGCGGGTCCTCGTCGGAACGGGCGACGGGCTGCTGTCGCTCGAGGAAATCGAATGGAAAGGCGCGGCGGCGCGCGGGGAGGAGATCGTGTCCCTCCTGGCGTCGGCGGCGGACGGGGGGTTCGCATGAAGGTGCTGATCCTGGGCGTCAACGGATTCATCGGGCACCACCTCACGGCAAGGATCCTCGGCGACACCGACTGGACGGTGTACGGAATGGACCTTTCGGACGACCGCCTCGCGGAAATCCCGAGGAGCCGTCGGTTCGAGTTCGTGGAGGGGGATGTCGCGATCAACAAGGAATGGATCGAGTACCACATCAAGAAGGCGGACGTGGTGCTTCCCCTCGTGGCCATCGCCACCCCCAAGGTGTACGTGGAGCGGCCGCTCGCGGTGTTCGAGCTCGACTTCGAGGAGAACCTGCGTATCGTACGGCAGGTGCACCGGTACGGGAAGCGCGTGGTCTTCCCCTCCACGTCGGAGGTGTACGGAATGTGCGCGGACGACGCGTTCGACGAGGAAGCGTCGCACCTCGTCCTCGGGCCGGTCTCCAAGGAGCGGTGGATCTACTCCTGCAGCAAGCAGCTGCTCGACCGGGTCATCTGGGCCTACGGCCGGCAGGGGCTTTCCTTCACGCTCTTCCGGCCGTTCAACTGGATCGGCCCGCGCCTCGATTCGCTCGAGACCGCGAAGGAGGGCAGTTCCCGGGTCGTGACCCAGTTCATCGCCGAGATGCTCCGGGGCGCGCCGATTCGTCTGGTGGACGGCGGGCTCCAGCGCCGGTGTTTCACGTACGTGGACGACGGGATCTCCGGGCTGATGAAGATCCTCGCGAACCGGAACGGGTGCGCGGACGGCCGGATCTTCAATCTCGGCAATCCCGCGAACGACTGCTCGATCCGCGATCTCGCCGGGATCCTCGCGGACCTCTTTTCGCAGCATCCCGCGGGACGGAAGCGGAGCGCGCCGGAGATCGTGGAGGTCGATGCACGGCAGTACTACGGCGAGGGATACCAGGACATCCGGACCCGCACGCCGTCGATCGCCCGGGCGAAGGAGGCGCTGGGTTGGGAGCCGGTGGTGGGACTGCGGGAGGCGCTCGCGCGGACGCTTGCCGCCTTCATCGAGGAGGAGGCCGCCGGCTGAAAGGTCGGGCGCGGCCGGGAGGAAGGGGATGGACGACGGGAGGCCGGTGCTCGGGCTCAAGGTGGACGTCGATACGCGCAGGGGGATGGAAGAAGGCGTGCCGGCCCTTCTCTCGCTGCTCGCGGAATTCCGCCTGGGCGCCACGTTCTTCCTTTCCTTCGGGCCGGACAATTCCGGGAAGGCCGTATACCGGATGATCCGGAGTCCCCGGTTCCTCTTCAAGATGATCCGCACGAACGCCCCGGGGCTCTACGGCTTCCGGACCGCGCTGTACGGGACCGTCCTCAAGGCGCCGATGATCGCCGCGGCCTTTCCCGGCCTGTGCCGCAGGATCGAGGAGCAGGGACACGAAGTGGAACTGCACGCGTGGGATCACCGGGCCTGGCAGGACGGGCTTCCGGGAAAAGGCCCCGAGTGGATCGGCGACTGGCTCGACCGAGGGCTCGCCGCCTACGAATCGTGTCTGGGCCATCCTCCGCGTGCGTTCGGGGCGCCCGGATGGCTGCTCACCGCGGAGGCGGTGCGCGAAATCGGCCGCCGCAGATGGACCTATGCGAGCTGCACGCGCGCCTCCGCGCCGTTCCGGCTCGCCGGGACGGGCCTGGTCGAGGTGCCGTCGGATCTGCCCTGCCTGGAGGAGGCGGGAGGGAAGCGGGGCGTGGACCGGATCGCGGGCGCGCTTATGTCCGGTGGGGTCCACGTCTATCCCGTGCACGCGGAAGTGGAGGGCGGCATCCTGCGCGGCGCGTTCGCCGCCATCTTGCGGAGCGCGCTCGAGCGGGGAGTCCGGGTGCTCCCGCTGTCCCGGATCGCGGAGAGCCTCGACCGGCCGCACCTGCCGGAACGGCCGTTCCGCATGAGCTTGCTGCGCGGGCGTGCCGCGTCGTGCGCGGTCTGAAAAATGCGTCCCGCAAATTTACAACGACAGAGGTTCCCCATTACAATAGGCGAGGACGTGCTGGGGGAAACGTGAAACTTCCGGAGTTGCACATCGGCCGGTTCCGGGCCAAGGTTCCGATTGTCCAGGGGGGGATGTCGGTGCGTGTGTCGACCTCCTCCCTCGCCTCGGCGGTGGCCGAGTGCGGCGGCATCGGAACGATCGGCGGATCGGGCATTCCCATCGAACAGCTCAAGGAGGACATTCGCCGGGCGAAGCGGATGACGGCCGGCATCATCGCGGTCAACGTCATGTTTGCCATCCGGCAGTTCACGGAGGCCGTGATCGGGTCGATCGAGGCGGGTGTGGACATGATCGTCACGGGGGCCGGTTTCTCGCGCGACATCTTCAAGATCGGAAAGGATTACGACGTTCCGATCGTGCCCATCGTCTCGTCTCCCGAGTTCGGCAGGCTTGCCGAGCGATGCGGGGCGGCCGCCATCGTGGTGGAGGCCAAGGAGGCCGGCGGACATCTCGGGACGGACCGGCCCCTGCGCGAGCTCTTTCCGGAAATCCGGAAGGTGGTGAAGAAGGTTCCGCTGATCGCTGCGGGCGGAATCACGGACGGCTACGAGATCGCCGAGATGATCGGGCGGTACGGGGCGGACGGTGTTCAGATGGCGACCCGCTTCGTCCTGACGAAGGAATGCGACGTCGCGGACTCCTTCAAGAACGCGTACCTGACCGCCCGGAAGGAGGACATCTCCCTGATGAAATCGCCCGTGGGGCTGCCGGGAAGAGCGATCCGGAACCGGTTTCTCGACCGGCTCCACGGGGGGGATACGCTCTATGACGGCGTGTGCAAGAGGTGCTGCCTCAAGAACTGCGACCACACCTTCTGCATCATCGACCGGCTGGACATGTCCCGGGAAGGCGACGTGCGGGACGGGCTGGTGTTCGCCGGAGAGAACGTGTGGAGGATCCGCGACATCCCCCCCGTACGCGACCTCATGGACCGTCTCGTCGCCGAGGCCGAAAGCGTCTACGCCCCGGCGCCCGCCTGAGCGCCGACCACCGATTGGAGAAAGTGGTCGTAGAACGTCGGCTCGAATTCCGTGCCGCGTCCCCGCCCCATGATCGAAAGCGTCGTCTTGACGTCCAGGCTTTCCCGGTACGGTCGGTAGGTGCGAAGCGCATCGTAGACGTCGGCGATCTGCGTCATGTAGGAGACGGCGTGGAGGCGGCGCCGCGACGCGGTCTTCGGGTATCCCGATCCGTCGTACTTCATATGGTGCTCGAAGCACGCGATGACGGGAAGGTCGGAGCCGCAGTCCATCTTCCGCAGGATCTTGGCGCCCGCCACGGGATGCTCCGCCATCTTCGCGAACTCCAGAGGATTGATCTTCCCCGGCTTCTGGAGAATCTCCGCGGGGATCGTCTCCTTGCCGACGTCATGGAGCATGGCGGCGAGTCCGACCTCCTGGAGGTGGTCGTCGGGCAGGCCGAGGGCGGACGCCTGGGCGATGACGATCGCGGACACGTTGAGGGAATGCGTCACCGTGTAGTCGTCGTGGGACCGAAGCTGCAGGAGGCGGTCCAGCATCTGGGCGTCCTGCCGGATCGCCGTCCGGATGCTCGCGACGATTTCCTGGGCCTTGGACACCTGTCCGCCGCCGTTCCCGTCGCCGGCGACCAGCGCGCGGAGCAGGTTCTGCAGCGCGGTTGCCGTCCCGGGTAATGCGTGTGGCGGGTGGGACGGCGCCTCCGCTTCTCCGGCCGGCGCCGGCTTTCCCGGGATGGTCCGGATGGTTCCGTACTCGATGGCTTCGAACCGCGCCCCGGGCGCGCTTTCCTTCCCGGCGGCGAGGAAGAGGACGAACCGCTTGAGCTCCGCGTAGGTGAGCTCGGAGCGGAAGGAGATTTTCTCGATTCCCTTCTCCTGGATGTCCCGGAGCAGCTTCGCCAGGGCCGGGTTCATCTCCACGAAGGGAAACTCGTCGACGACGAACCGGTCGCCGATGATTCCTACGTGGACGGTCCCGGTGGATTCTCCCGCCCGCCGGATGCGGTCGTGGAGCCGGTTGATCAGCTGCTGCACGCGGCGATGGCTCTCCGGGTAGATGGCCGCCGCCTGGATCGCCTGGGCGAGGTCCAGGACCACCGCGAACATTTCCTTCCGATCCTTCATGGTCCCTCCGTTACGCTGCGAAGCAGCTCGTCGCAATGGGTTCGCACCGCCCGCCTGCGGGCGTTCCTGCCGAGCGACAGGAAGGCGATGGCCTCCGATCCGCCGATCCGGTAGAGTGCGTCCGCCGCGGCAATCCGGACCTGGTCGTCCTTCCTCGTCGAGAAGAAACCCTCCTCGGTGAGAATCCTGCCCAGCGGAGGAACGGCTTCCGGGGGGGCCAGTTTGCCGATGGCCAGGATTGCTTCCCGCTTCACGCGGTAGTCGGCGTGCGAGACCGCGCGCATCAGCGGCCCCGCCGCGGAGCGGTCGCCGACGTCGCCCAGCACGGTACAGAGATTTCGCACGAAGTACCATTTCGCGTGGGCCATTCGGTTCACCGTTTCCGGGACCACGACCTTGCCCATCTCCCCGAGGAGCCGGATCAGGCTCCGGCGCCGGGAGGCTTCCGGCTCGATCAGCAGCCGGTCGAGGACCGAAGGCGCCGCCGCCGCCCCGAATGCCGTCAGGAGGTCCTTCATGCGGCCGGCCTCGTCGGGGGTGGCGTCCCCCGAAAGGTACAGGTCCGCGACGTGGCCGAAATCGGTGGTGGCGATGATTTCCCGCACCGCGTCCCGCCACTCCGGCCGGGTCGCCGCCGCCACCGATTCCAGGCCGAGAAGAACGGCATGCACGGCCGCGAAGTCCCTTCGGGAGACGAGGTTCGGAATGGTTGTGCGGAAATCTTCGAGGATGTCCAGGAAGTCGTCCTCGCGGGTCTCGATCTTCAGGATCTCGACGAGGATGCCGCAGGTGTGCCGCCGGAGCTCCTGCTTGTCGAAGGCCGGGGCGATGCCCAGCTCGTCCGCTTGCGCCCCCTGCGCGGCCGCCGGCTTCTGCTTCGCGGCGATCTCTTCGAGAAACCGGAGATGGTCCGTCTGGATGTACCGGTCTTCCCCGCGGGAGAGGATGAGTCGCTCGACGGCCTCCCAGGTTCGCTCGGCGTAATAGTCCTTGGCTCTGCGGCTTTCCCGCACGCGTTCGGCGACTTGCGATCCGAGGGCGTTTCCCTCGTTGCGTTCCCCGGCCACGATCGCGAAGGACCTGCGGAGCCGGTCGCCTCCCTTGCCTTCCAGGGCGAGGATGCCGGCGAGCAAACCGAGAAATCCAGAGTCGCTTTCCCCGTCCGCGAGGGTGTGCGCGATGAGCAGGTCCCCCGCCTCGTTCGCCGGTCCGCTTCCCGGTTCGTCCGCCCCGAGCCCGGCGTGAATCGCGGCCAGGACCTGCCGCTTCCGCTCGTCGGGCAGGGCGCAGACGAAGGAGGAAACGCGGTCGACGACCTTGCGCACCACGTCGCCCGGGATCTGCGGATCGCCGGCGGAAGCCCGTTCGCCGGTCGTCTCCTGCGCCCGCCGCAGCACGGCCTGGAGAAGGGTTGGCGCATGGAGAAGGTCGTCCATCATCTTCTCCTCCAGGCCCCGGTCGGCCGGATCGGCGTCCAGCAGAAGCCGCCAGAGTGCCTCCTCCCGGTTTTCCTCCGCCCGTCCGGCGTCGCCGGGACCCGCGATCCTGCGCGAAAGCACTTCCTTGTAATTGTACGGAAGGAGGGAAATTCCGCGGATTCCGTTTTCCCGGAGGAACTGCTCGGGCGGGATCGGCGTCTCGTTCTCGGGCGCCGCGTGAAGATAGCGGAAGAGCCCAAGCAGATCGCCCGGCGTCACGGAAGCGTCGAATGCGACCGTGGCCACCTGCCGAAGGTAGAGGCTTTCCGTCAACCGGGACACCAGATCCTGCCCTTCTCCCAGAAACTGGTCCCGGTAGAGCACTTTGGTGCGCGCGATGCCCAGGTAGAGCCGCCCTTCGGGCTCCTCGGCCAGCCTTACGAGCAACGCGGCGTGCAGCTCACCGACGCGTTTTGCGAGGGTCGGATGGTTCGCGCCGTAGAGTCCCGTCCAGTGATACGTCTTCGCGAGCGCCCGAACCAGCTGCCCGACGCTGACGGATGCCTTCTCTCCGGCGGAACCCTCCATTTCTGGTAAAGAATCTCATTGTAATTCGGCGGAATCAAGCGCGAAAACGCGCCGACACCGCCGACGGGGATGACGTTTCGGGACGTCCGCCCCCGGCGGAACCAGGGAATCGCCGGGGGTGCCATGGGTTTCGCGGCGCCGCGCTGCGCTAGGGTCGCCCACCGCTGCGGCGACCGTGCAGGAGCTTGAAAAGAAGATTCGCAGGAGGAAGGAGGACGGGATGCCTTACGTAAACGTCAGGATTACGCGGGAAGGGGCCACGGCGGCTCAGAAGGCGGAGGTGATCCGCCGCATGACGCAGGTTCTGGTCGAGGTCCTTGGGAAGAACCCGGAGACTACCGTGGTCATTGTCGACGAGGTGGAACCGGACAACTGGGGGATCGGCGGGAGAACCGTTACCGTAAGACGCCGGGAACGAGCCTAGACGGTCTGTTTTTGCCGAGGCTAGGTCTCTTTTGCTTTGCACGTCCGTCGTTGTTTCTTGTGTGCCGATTCGTCGGGGTGTTCCGCGAATCGGCCTCTTTTGCCATGCGGCCGAATCGTGTTGACAAATGCTTCTTCGTGTTGGGAGAATAAGACATATCCCGCGTTTTGGAGGATCCTCCATGGAAAAGAAGGTTCTGGTTGAGTTGACGACGGAAATAGTTTCTGCGCATGCATCGCTGAATGAGATGAGCCAGGAGGATCTCCTTGGTGAGATTCAGGCCGTTTTTCAGAAGCTGAATGCCCTGGTCGGAACGGAAGGAGAGGAAGCGCCGGATTCAGGGGAGGAAATCAAGCCTGCAATCCCGCTCAACGTGGCATTCGGAGCCGAGCAGGTCTTCTGTATGGAATGCGGAAAAGGGTTCACCACGCTGAAAAAGCACCTTGCCGTCAGTCACAACTTGAGCCCGAAGGATTATCGGAAAAAATTCAATATTCCAGCAAAAACGCCTCTTGTTGCGAGAAACTATTCGGAGGCGAAGAAGAAGATCGCGCAGAAGCTGGGGCTGGCCGAGAAGCTCGCGGCGGGACGCAGGAAGCGCGCAAAGTAGCGCGCCGCCGCAGGGCGCCGCTTTCCGACAAGGGGAAGGGCGATTCGCCAGCGTGGTTCGGGACGAGAGCGCCCGCCGGGACAACCCGGCGGGCGCTTGGCTTTCGCGCGAGATTTGTTCCCACGGGGGCGCCCGGTTGGGGCACAATAGGCACGAGGCGACGAAGGTATTCCCACCCACCGACCACCTCACCGTCCCGCGGGAAGGAGACCGTCCGCGCCGTGCGCGGCCGTGGAGTGCGGGAGGCCGGCCCGGCGGGGGACGCCTGGGAGACCTCGCGTAGAAGACCGGGTTCGCGCCGTGCCATGGGGGCGTTTCGCGGCCTTCGGCGGGGACGTCGAGTGGCGTGCGGGGCGACCGGCCGAACGAACGGAGATGCCTGCCCCGGGGCACGATTCGGGCCGTCTTCGCAGGAATGCGCCCGGAAGAGCCCGATTCGCTGCCGTGGGAAGGGACGGGAACGAAAGTGGACTATTACGCCCAAGGGAGCCTGGTGGCCGCGGTGGTGGCGTTGGCCATCGCTGGATACCTGCGCGTGTGGGCCAAGGACGATGACGAGGCGCGCGCGTTCGCAGGTCTGTCGTTCCTGATCTTCCTGTGGTGTTTTCCGGAGTACCTCTGGAAAACCTTCGATTCGGTCTTCTGGCACCGGGCGGCGCTGGCCGCCGTGATGTTCATCCCCCCCTTCGTGCTTCGCTACAGCGGGGCCGCGGTGCGTACCCGGCCGAAGTGGTACGCGAAGGCGTTCGCAGTGGGGATCTGGATCAGCACCGCGTTCACGGCGACGATCGCGACGGGCCGCTTCTTCCGGCCTCCGTGGTGGAATATCGCCGCGTTCCTGTACGTCTATCCTTACCTCGGCCTATCCCTGCACATCGTCGTTCGCCACGGATTCCGGGCGAATCCGTCCTCGGTCGAGCGGAAGAAGCTCCAGTTCCTGGTCGTCGGCGGAGGGATCACCAGCCTGGTGGCGCCCTTGAACTTTCTACCCGGCACCGGAGTCGACTTCCCGCCGCTCGCGTCGTTTGCGATCCTGCTCTTTTTCTACTTCATGGCGACGGGAATCCTCCACCTGCACTTTTTCGAGCTTCCCGACATCGTGGGGAGGGCGGTCATTCTGGTCATCCAGGTGTTCGCCTTCGCCGTGGTGTTCGGCGTGCTGGAGGTCGTGTCCGGGCGCACCTTCTGGTTCCCCTTGGCGGGGACGTTCGTCATTTCCTTCTTTCTGCTCACCTTCTACCCCGTGCTGATGCGCAAGCTCGGGGGGATCTCGTCCGATCTTCTCGTCCGGGAGTCGCGCGCGATCCAGTCCAGCCTCGGGGAGTTTGCCAAGAGGATCCCCGAATCGGGGTCGCTCGCGGAAATCGCACGGAACGTCGAGGAGGCCCTGGGCAAGGTGCCGTTCGTCTCGGAGGCTTCCCTCTGGATCCCGCCCGAAGGGGGTACCGACGCGGGAATCGGGACGCTCCCGGTCCGGCCCGACGAGTACCTGCGCGCGCTCGGACGCTTTTCGGCGCGATTCCCGATGCTCCGGTTTTTGGAGCACGGCGGCTCCCGTGCGGCGGACGTGGCCATCTGGGACGATTCCTGGGATGCCTCGTTTCCCGTCTTCCTCCGGGGGAAGCTCACGGGAGTCGCACTCTTCCGGTGGAAGGAGAAGATGCCGTCGTTCCGGGAACTGGAGCTGCTGATTCCCTTTCTGGAAGGAATCGGGCTGGCGGTGGAGAACATCCGCCAGAAGCAGGGGATCCAGCGGAAGGAGCACTTCGCCACCATCGGCGAGCTGGCGGCGGGTCTGGCCCACGAGGTGCGGACCCCCGCCGGCGTCATCAAGGGAGCCGCCCAGTTCCTCTCCCGGGAGGCGCCGGCGCGGGACCGGGAATTTCTCGAGATCATCGTCGAGGAAGCGGACCGCCTGAACGGCGTCGTGACGGAGTTTCTGGAATACGCGAGACCCGGGAGCCGCGCTCCCGAGCGGCACTCGCTGCGCGAACTCGTCGAGCGTGCCGTTGTACGCCTGGAGCGGGAGAGGCGGGACGAGATGGGCGCGATCCGGTCGCACGTTCATTTCGACGAGCCGGTCCCGGCGGTCACCGCGGACCCGTCCGAGATCGAGCGCGTGGTGTTCAACCTGCTGACGAACGCGGTCGAGGCGATGCCTGCGGGAGGAGACCTCGTCGTACGGGTCTCGTCCGGCACGGGAGAGGCGCGGATCGTCGTGGAGGACACGGGTACGGGCATCGGGGACGCGGACCGGGAGCAGCTCTTCCGGCCGTTCTTCACCACGAGGGAGCGCGGCGTGGGGATGGGGCTGGCGATCTGCAGGAGGATCGTCGAGGAGAACGGCGGCTCCGTCGCGTTTGATACGGTCTCCGGCAGGGGAAGCCGGTTCACCGTCAAGCTGCCGGAAGGGTAAAGCGGTGAAGGGACGAATCCTGGTCGCCGAGGACGACCGGAACCTTCGGCGCGTTCTTTGCGCGATGCTCCTCCGCGAGGGATACGAAGTTGCGGAGGTCTCAGACGGCGAGGCGGCCGCCGCGTGGCTCGGCAGGCACCGCGCCGACGTTCTCGTCACGGACATCCGGATGCCGAAGATGGACGGGCTCGCCCTGTTCCGCCACGTGCACGAGCGGCGTGCCGATCTCCCGGTCATTCTGGTCACCGCCTACGGGACCATCGGCGACGCGGTGGAGGCGATCCGGTCGGGCGCGTTCGACTACATTTCGAAGCCGTTCGACGAAGCCGAACTGCTGCGCGTCGTGGGGAACGCCGCCCGCTCCGCGGCCGTCGACGGCCGGGAAGGGAGCGGCGGAGAGACCGGCGGGGACTGGTTCGGCATGGTGGGCCGTTCGCGGGCATGGCAAGAGGTGCGAAAGGTGGTCGAAAAGGCCGCCTCCTCCCCGCTCTCGGTGATGATCACGGGGGAGACCGGGACCGGCAAGGAACTGGTCGCCCGGGCGATCCACCGGATCAGCGGACGCCGGGAGAAGCCCTTCATCAAGGTCAACGGCGCGGCCATCCCGCCCGCCCTGTGGGAGGCGGAGGTGTTCGGCTACGAGCGGGGAGCGTTCACGGGAGCGGTGACCTCGAAACCGGGCCGGTTCGAGCTCGCCGACGGCGGGACATTTTTCCTCGATGAAATCGGAGACGTCCCGCTCGGCATGCAGTCCAAGCTCCTCCGGGTCCTGCAGGACCGCGCATTCGAGCGCGTCGGGGGGGTGAAGACCCTTACCGGGGACGTCCGCTTCATCTGCGCCTCGAACCGCGATCTGAAGAAGGAGACTGAGAAGGGACGCTTCCGGGAGGATCTCTACTACCGGGTCAACGGGATTCCGATCCTGCTTCCCCCGCTTCGTGCCCGGCGGGAAGACGTGCTTCCCCTGGCGCGCTACTTCCTTTCCCGGGGCTGCGCCGAGATGGGGATCGCCGGAAAGAAGCTCTCTCCGGCGACGGTGGAGATTCTGGAGCGCTACCGGTGGCCGGGAAACGTCCGGGAGCTCGAGAATGCGGTCGGACGGGCCGTGGCGCTCTCGGAAGGCGAGACGATCACTCCGCCGGACCTGTGCATCGCGCTGGCGGAGGCCGAAGGGGAGGAGGCGACGCCCGAGGAGACGCGGTTCCACGAGTCGGTCCGGGAGCACAAACGGGCGATCATCGTCCGGGCGATCCGGACGTGCGGGGGAAGCAAGACGAAGGCGGCGGAGATGCTGGGCCTCCAGCCGACCTATCTCTCGCGCCTCATCCGCGTCCTGGGGGTTGAGTCGAAGGAGCCTTAGAAAGAGGCGCTGCGGGCGATGCTCGCCTCACGGGGTCCCCCTCGCGGGGGATGCCTTGCCCGGCCGTCCATGGCCGGGCGGCGGCTTCGCCGCTTCTCGCTCCGCCG
>CAYWOT010000013.1:11290-19757 GCA_964459975.1 uncultured bacterium | reverse complement strand
TCTTTCTGTGCCTGTTGGCCTACTACGTGGAGTGGCACCTGCGCAAGGCGCTGGGCCCGAGTCTCTTTCACGACGAAGAGCTCCCAGAGTCCTCCCGCAGGCGCGACCCGGTGGCCAAGGCGGACAGGAACGCCTCGATCCCGTCCTTTCCCAACTCCCGGGGATGGCGCATCCGGTGGAAGCGGATGAACCGCCGGATCCACGAGACGTACGCCTCCTCCGTGCGGGGGCTGTAGCGGCGTTTTCGGAGTTCGGCGCGGACTTGGTCGAGCAGCCTTGGTTTCGGGACGGGGTGGATTTGAGCGAACGGGTCCATGGTTCTCCTCCGGTTCCGGCGGGCCTTCGGACGCCTTGCCGGCAGGAGTGAGCAACAGTCGTTCCCGCGGGGACAATTCGGCCGGGAAGTGGTATCGTTCGGGGAAGCGAAACGTTGCCGGATCGAACGGGCGGAGATGGGCAGGATTCTCTATTTCGACTGTTTCTCGGGGATCGCCGGAGACATGACGTGCGCGGCGCTGCTGTCGCTCACCGGCGCCGGGAAGGAGCTTCGCCGGGCGTTGCGCTCCGTCGCCGTCCGCGGCTACACGTTTTCCGCCGAACCCGCGACCTCGTCGGGCATGGCGGGCACCCGGGTGAGCGTCAAGCTCTCCGCGCGGAAGTCCCCTGCGCGGCACCTCCCCGAGATCGTCTCCCTTTTGCGCGGGTCCGGGCTGCCGCTGGGAGCCAGGGCCCGAGCCGTGGCCTGCTTCGAGCACCTGGCGGAGGCCGAGGCGAAGGTCCACGGGACTACGAAGGAGAAGGTGCACTTCCACGAGGTGGGAGCGGCCGACGCCATCGTGGACATCGTCTCGGGCTGCTTCCTGTTCGAGCTGCTCGGGGCGCCGCTCTCCTTCTGCTCGGCGCTTCCCGGCGGTTCGGGAGCGGCGAGATCATCCCACGGAAGGATCCCGGTCCCCGCTCCGGCGTCGCTTGCGCTCCTGTCCGGCGCGCCGTGGCGCCTGGGGGAAGGGGAGGGGGAGCTTGTGACCCCTACGGGCGCGGCGCTGCTCCGGGGGTTCGAGGTCTCCTTCGACCGGCCGCCGGAGATGGTCGTGCGGGGCGTCGGAATCGGGGTGGGGCACCGGGAGATCCCGGGGCGGCCGAACATCCTGCGCGTCGTGGACGGGGAGACGGGTCCCCGCGGGGCCGGGCGCGACCGCGTCCTCGAGGTGGAGGCCAACATCGACGACATGAGCCCGCAACGGTTCGAGGTCTTGATCGAGCGGGTTTTTATAGCCGGGGCGCTCGACGTCGCCGTGCTGCCGGCCACGATGAAGAAGAACCGGCCCGGATGGGTCCTGCGGGTCCTCTGTCCCGAGGAGCGGCTCGAGGCCGTCTCCGGGGCGGTCTTTTCGGTGTCGACCGCGATCGGGCTGCGGTACCACCCCTGCGATCGGCTCAAACTCGCGAGGAAGGTGGTCGAGATTGCGACGCGCTTCGGGCCGGTGCGGGTGAAGGAGGCGACGCTGCCCGACGGGTCGGTGCGTCCCGTTCCGGAGTACGATGACGTCCGGCGGATCGTCCGAGCCGGGAAGGGCACGTTCGACGAGGTGGCGCGGGAGGTGGCCAGGGCGTGGCGAAGGTAAAGGTCGAGTACGCCTGCACCGCGTGCGGGTTCACGTCCCCGAAGTGGGTGGGCCGCTGCCCCGGCTGCGGCCAGTGGGGGTCGGTGGTCGAGGAGGTTGCCGCGGCGGAGACCAAATACCGCCCGGCTGCCGAAGGGTTCCCCGCGTCGAGGGCCGTTCCCCTCGCCGAGGTGACCGAGAGCGCCTCGGAGCGGACCGTGTGCGGGATCGCGGAGTTCGACCGCGTCCTGGGAGGCGGCGTCGTCCCGGCGTCGGCCACGCTGATCGGGGGGGATCCGGGGATCGGCAAGTCGACGATCCTGCTGCAGGCGGCGCGCGGGCTTTGCCGGGAGGGGAGGCCGGTCCTCTACGTCTCGGGCGAGGAGTCCGAGGCGCAGGTAAAACTTCGGGCCTCCCGACTGGGCGTGCAGGGGGAAGGGATCTTCCTGCTGGCCGAGACCTCCGTGGAGCGGGTGATCGCCGCGGCGACCGAGCTGTCCCCTTCCGTCCTGATCGTCGATTCCATCCAGACGATGTTCACCTCCGACCTTCCCGGCGCGCCCGGCTCGGTGGGCCAGGTCCGCGAGAGCGCCGGGAGGCTCGTCTTCTTCGGGAAGAAGGCGGGGGTCTCGGTCTTCCTCGTGGGACATGTGACCAAGGAGGGGATGATCGCGGGCCCCCGGATTCTCGAGCACCTGGTCGACACGGTCCTCTACTTCGAGGGGGAAAAGGGCCACCCGTACCGGATCTTGAAGGCCGTCAAGAACCGGTTCGGGTCCACCAACGAGATCGGGGTCTTCGAGATGCGGGCGACGGGCTTGGCCGAGGTGGCCGACCCCTCCGGACTGTTCCTGTCGGAGCGCTCCGAGGAGACCTCGGGGACGATCGTCTTTCCGGCGGTGGAGGGGACAAGGCCCCTGCTCGTCGAGATCCAGGCGCTGGCGAGCCAGTCGTACCTGGCGATGCCGCGCAGGACGACGCTCGGGGCCGACGCCAACCGGGTCGTTGTCTTGTGCGCGATCCTCGAGAAGAAGGCGGGGCTCTCCCTGTACAACCAGGATGTCTTCGTCAACGTCGCGGGCGGGATCCGGATCGAGGAGACCGCAGCGGATCTTCCGCTTCTGCTGGCGGTCGCCGGGAGCGCGACCGAGGCGGTCGTCTCGCCGGGGACGGCGGCCTTCGGCGAGGTGGGGCTGGGGGGCGAGGTTCGGGCGGTGCCGATGGCGGAGAACCGGTTGAACGAGGCGGCGAAGATGGGATTCACGCGGGTTCTTCTGCCTGCGTCCAACGCCGAGCGCCTATCGGCGAAGTTCGCGCTGGCGCTTGCGCCGGTCCGCCACGTCCGCGAGGCCCTGGCCCTTCTCGGAAGGACGTGACGAAGGCGTCCGAACGCTCCGTCCCCGCAAAAAGCGGTTACCGCCCGCGGAAATCGCGGGCCAGCAGATAGAGCTCGAACGACTCCTTCCGCGTGGCGGCCGGCCGGATCCGCCGGACCGAGCCGAACGAAGATTTCAGTTCCCGCACCACGCCGTCGGCATCGGGGCCTTCGAAGATCTTGGCGAGGAACGTTCCGCCCGTGCGCAGCGTCGCCTCCGCCAGCGACAGGACCGCGCGGACGAGGTCGGCCGAGCGGGCCTGGTCCGTGAACGCGATTCCGGTCGTGTTGGGCGCCGCGTCCGAGACGACCGCGTCGGCCCGGCGTCCGAGGAAAGCGACGATCTCGGCGGGGAGGGCGGGGTCCGCGACGTCGCGGCGGAAGAACCCGAAGTTCTCTCCGGGGAGCGCGTCCATCGGCAGGATGTCCACGGCCGCGACCCGGCCCTTGGCTCCCACCAGCGCCAGGAGGACCTGGCTGAATCCCCCCGGCGCGGCGCCCGCGTCGACCACGAAGTCGCCGGGCCGGACCGCCCTTTCCGAGACCGCGAGCTCGCGGAGTTTGTACGCCGCGCGGGAGCGGTATCCCTCCCGCTTGGCCTTCGCGTAATAGGCGTCTTTTCTCTTGTACATTTCCCCATGCTAGCCCAGAGAACGCGCGGTTGACAGTGCGAAAGCCCTTACGCTAGAGTCATTTTGCGCATGAGCGGACAGGGGATGGACATCGATCGCGTTTTCCGGTATCTGAAGCGCGATCTGCAAAAAGTCGAGAAGGCTCTCGTCACCCATCTCAAGTCTCCCGTTCCCCTGGTTCCCGTCGTCGGCCGGCACATCATCCTCTCCGGCGGAAAGCGGTTCCGCCCGGCGGTTCTTCTGCTCGTCGCGCACGGATGCGGCTACACGGGCCCGCGCCGCATCGTGATGGCCGTCGTGACCGAGTACATGCACAACGCGACGCTGCTCCACGACGACGTCGTGGACGGCGGCGTGATCCGTCGTGGGAGGCCCGCGGCGAACGTCGTCTACGGGAACACGGCGAGCGTCCTCGTCGGGGATTTTCTCTTCGCCCGCGCGTCCCAGCTCATGACCGACGACGGGGATCCGAAGGTGCTTGCGATCTACGCCCGCACGCTCGTCTCCCTGTCCGAAGGCGAAGTGCTCCAGCTTACGAGGTCCGCCGACCCGGCGATCTCCGAGAAGGAGTACCTGGACGTCGTCTTCCACAAGACCGCGTCGCTCATCGCCGCAGCGAGCGAGACGGGGGCGGTGCTGGGCGGGGCGAGCGCTCTGCTGCGCCGCCGGATGTACGATTTCGGCAAGGCGATGGGGAACGCCTTCCAGCTCGCCGACGACGTCCTCGACTACACCGGGACGGAAGAAGAGCTGGGCAAGCGGCCCCTGCAGGACCTGCGCGAGGGAAAGATCACGTTGCCGCTCATCTTCGCCCTGCGCGCGGCGCCCCACGCGGACCGAGCGAGGGCCTGCAAGATCCTGGCGCGCGGGACGCTCACCGAACGCGAGATCGCATTCGTGGCGCGCCTGGTCGAGCGAAACGGCGGTCTGGACTACACGAAGCGCCGGGCCCGGGACTTCGTCGAGGCGGGGAAGAGATTCCTGTTCCGCCTCCCTCCCTCGACCGCCCGCGACTGCCTGGCGGCCCTGTCCGACTACATCGTCTCCCGGACCTCCTGACGAACGGTCCACCCTTTTAAGTTCCGCTACTCCCTGAAGTTTTTCCTCAAAACGGCGATATACCCTCGCGATTGTGGCTCGCGCGGCACCGGCGGCGCGGCTTGGACCGGAGGGGAGAAAGAACCGGAGCGGACATTCGACCGCGGAACATTGAATTACAAAATCGGGTTACGACCGTGGAATTTGGCAATCGGACGTGACCGAGGAGATCGAGGGGCACGCGGGCCCCGGAACACAAGGAGGAACGGGATGAAAGGAAGGAAACGGAAAACGGAAGGGGGGTTCACGCTCATCGAGGTGGTGGTCGTCATCGCGGTCATCGCGATCCTGGCTGCGATCCTCACTCCGTACATCACGAAGTACATCGACGACTCCAAGATCGCCAAGGCGAAGAACGAGACCCAGGTGCTGGGCGCGACGGTCGTCAACGCCTACAAGGATCTGGGGAGGTGGCCGAACCGGCAGAACGCGGCCAACGACTACACGCTGCTCTACACCGGAACCGCCGCCCCTCCCGCGTCGCTGTTCGGCGCCGCCGCCGGATGGGACCGGTCGCGTCAGGACACGGTGGACCACCACCTCGTCACGAACAGCCGCGGCTACCCGGCCACGGGAGAGCTCCGCTGGAACGGCCCGTACGCGACGACGATCCCCTTGGATCCGTGGGGAAGGGCCTACGTGATCAACGCCGCGAATTTCACGACCGCGACCAGTCCGCCGACTCCCGTGTGGGTCCTTTCCGCCGGCCCCAACGGCGTGATCGACACGACGATCTCCAATGCGGCCGCGTGGTCCACTCCGGCGGGCGATGACATCGGGTACCGCATCCGGTAGCGGGTGCGGCCGATTTTCGCTGGGAAGGCACTGACTCCCGTAGCGCTCGTCCGCGGCGGGGAAGGATGAAAGTGTGACGCAGATCGGCACGAAAACGGATCCGCAGGCCCGGCCCGCCGGCAGGAAGCTGCTCGGGGAGCGGCTGATCGAGGCGGGGCTCGTGACGGCGGACCAGCTCGAGCTGGGCCTTCGCGAGCAGAAGCGGACCGGTGAACGGATCGGGGAAATCCTGATCCAGCTCGGGTTCGTCACCCAGGAGCTCATCTCCTCGGTCCTGGCGTCCGAGGCCGGGGTCACCTTCGTTCCGCTCGACAACTCGATGATCGACCCCGCGGCGGTCCGGTGCGTCCCCGAGGCGCTGGCCCGCAGGCACCGGATCGTCCCGATGCAGCTTGCTCCGCCGCACCTGACGATCGCGATGGCGAACGCCTTCGACGTGGTGGCGATCGACGAGGTGGAGCGGGCCACGGGCCACGTCGTCGAGGCCGTCTCCGCGACGGAATCGAGCATCCTCGCCGCGATCGACCACTACTACGGAGGCGGCGGGTCCCTCGAGGAGATCATCCAGAAGTCGATCCGTCAGGTGGAGGCCGGCAGGGTCACCGACGCCGACCTGGCCTCCGGCGCGCCGATCGTCAGGCTGGTGGACCAGCTCTTCCTGACCGCCGTGCAGGACGGGGCCACGGACATCCACGTGGAGCCGGAGGACCGGATCGTGCGCGTCCGGTTCCGGGTCGACGGCCATCTGCGCCAGGGGCCGTCCCTCCCCAAGAATCTGCAGCCCGCCGTGACCGCGCGGATCAAGGTCCTCGCGGGCTTGAACATCGCGGAGACGCGCCAGCCCCAGGACGGGAAGATCCGCTTTCTGCAAGGCAAGCGCAGGGTGGACCTGCGCGTTTCCACGCTGCCCACGAACTTCGGCGAAAACGTCGTCCTGCGCATCCTCGACCGGTCCCGCCTCGTGATGGGGCTCGACACGCTGGGCTTCGACGCGGCGACCCTGGCGAGCTTCCGCTCCGCCGTGGACAGCCGCAACGGAATCGTCCTCGTCTGCGGACCCACCGGATCCGGGAAGACGACGACCCTGTACTCGGCGCTCTCCTACATCAATACCCTGGACCGCAGCATCATCACGCTCGAGGACCCGATCGAGTACGAGCTGCCCATCATCCGGCAGGTCCAGATCAATGTGAAGGCGGGGCTGACGTTCGCCTCCGGGCTGCGGGCGGTTCTGCGCCACGACCCGGACGTCGTCCTGGTGGGAGAAATGCGGGACGCGGAGACCGTGGACCTGGCGATCCGGGCGGCGTTGACCGGGCACCTCGTCTTCTCGACGCTGCACACGAACGACGCGGCCGGAGCGATCCCGCGCCTCCTCAACATGGGGCAGGAGCCGTTCCTCGTCGCGTCGTCGTGCCGCGCCATCGTCGGCCAGGGGCTCGTGCGGACGAACTGCCAGAACTGCAAGGTGCCCTATGCCCCGTCCGAGGCGGCGCTGGCCCGCGCCGGGTTCCCCGCCGACTCCGTGCCGAAGAGCTTCTGGCGCGGAGAGGGGTGCGATCTGTGCGGCAAGACCGGCTTCCGGGGGCGCATCGGGGTGTTCGAGGTCCTGACGGTGTCGCCGGAGGTCGTGCGCCTGGCGATGGAGCGGGCGAACAGCCGGGATCTGCTGGAGGCGGCCCGGGCGGAAGGGATGGCCACGATGCGCGAAGACGCGCTCCGGAAGGCGGCGGACGGGCTGACGACGCTGGAAGAAGCGGTGCGGACGACGTAAGCCCATGCCCCGCTACGAATACTCCGCCGTCGACGACTACGGGAGGAAGGCCCGGGGGACCCTGCTGGCCCCCGACGCCGACGGGATCCGCGAGACGCTGGCGTCGATGGGGCTTCACCTTCTCGCGGCGCGGGAGCGGGCGGCGACGGGATCGCGCGGGCTGTTCCGCCGCGCGATCGGCCGGACCGACCTGATCCAGTTTTCGTATCACCTCAAGACGCTGATCGGGGCGGGAATCCCGATTCTCGTGGCGCTAAACGACCTGGCGGAGCAGACCGCGCAGCCGGAATTCCGCGAGATCCTCCTGGACGTGCGCCGCAACGTCCAGGCGGGATCCGGGCTCTCCGAGGCGCTCGCGCTGCATCCGCGCGTCTTTCCGGAGAGCTTCGTCAGCATCGTCCGAGCCGGGGAGACCACGGGCAACCTCGAAGAGGCCCTGGACGACCTGCGGAAGTTCCTCTCCTGGCAGGAGGATCTCGCCGCCACGATCCGGCAGGCGACCTACTACCCCCTGACCGTCCTCTCCGCGGTGGTCCTGTTGATCTTCGTGTTGTTCACGTTCGTCTTTCCGCGCTTCATCCGGATCTTCTCCGCGGCGGCCGTGCAGCTCCCGCTTCCGACGCGCATCGTCATCGCCGTCAGCGCCTTCTTCCGGGACTACGGGCTGGTTCTGGCCGGCGCTGCCGCTCTGGCGCTGGGAGCGCTCGCGCTGTACCGGCGCACGGAGAACGGGCGCTACCGGGTGGACGGGTGGAAGCTGCGCGTTCCCGTGATCGGGGAGCTCACCCGGTCCATCGAGATCAGCCGCTTCTCCCATTTCCTGGCGCTGCTGTTCCGGGCGGGCGTGGAGACGATCCACTCGCTCTCGGTGGTGGAGCGGGTTCTCGGGAACCGGGTGCTGGCGGGATTCGTCCGAACGGCCCGGGAAGACCTGACCGCCGGCGGGACCCTGTCCGCGTCCCTGGGCAAGTCCGGCCAGTTCCCGCCCCTGGTGATCCGGATGATCTCCGCGGGCGAAGCGACGGGGAGGCTCGACGCCACCCTGGACAACGTGTCCGCGTACTACGACGCGGAGGTTCCCCGGACGGTGAAGAAGGCGTTCGCGGTTCTGGAGCCCGCGGTGATCCTCCTTCTGGCCGTGGTCGTGCTCGGCGCCGCGCTCTCCTTCTTCCTGGCCCTCTACAAGATG
>CAYWOT010000013.1:0-11280 GCA_964459975.1 uncultured bacterium | reverse complement strand
GGGAGCGCTCGGAGGAAGTCCATGAGGTCGCCGCGTCGGGACGGGTTCACGCTGCTGGAGGTCGTGGTGGTGATCGCGGTCCTCTCGATCCTGGCCTCGGTCGCGGTGCCGTTCGCCGCGCAGGTGATCAACCAGTCGCGGGAGGAGAACACGCGCAAGGAGATGGAGCAGCTTCAGGCGGCGATCGCGGGAGATCCGGGCGTCCCCACGCCGGGGTACGTGGGGGACATGGGCCGGCTTCCGACTGCGCTCGCCCAGCTCGACACGCGGGGCGCGCAGCCCGCCGGCGGGACCGGAACGCTCGGCGTGCGGGTGGGCTGGTTCGGGCCGTACATGAACTCGGGCTTCGACGCCGCGGCGTACCTGACCGACGCGTGGGGCACGCCGTACGCGTACGGGAACCCCGGGACGGGACAGATCCGCAGCGCCGGCCCGGACCGCGCCATGGGCACCGCCGACGACATCATCCTTCCGCCGAACCCGGTGGCGGCCACCGGGAGCCTCCTCGTGAACCTCTACGTATGGAGCTCCACCCCGGCGCCGGGGCAGTTCATCCTGAACCCCCAGCCGGCGGCCTTCCCCGGAATGACGGCGACGGTGGTCTTCCACTATTCCAATGGCGGCGTCGAGGCGCAGGCGGCCGGCGGGACACCTTCCGGCCCGCCCTACGCATTCGGCGTCCCGCTGGGATTCCATTCGGGCTTCCATGCGGTTACGGCCTCGGTCCGCCTGCCCCCCGACCCGGCGACCGCGACGCAGGCCGTGGTGTATCTTCCGGGCGGCAATCAGCAGACCCAGCTCTCGCTTTACCTGAGGTGACGGCGTGACGATCGTGGGAAAAGGCAGAATGCTGGCCCTGGAGATCTCGCCCAAGGTCGTCCGCGCGGTGGAGTTCGTTGCGGGAACCCGGCCCCTCCAGGTGACCTGTGCGGCCGCGGCGGACTGGCCCGGCGGGGAGCCGGTCCGGGCGGGACGCTTCCTGCGGGAGTTCCTCGCGGAGAAGGGGTTCACGGCGCGCAAGGCCATCGTGTCGTACTTCGGCCCGCTCATCGAGCACCGGATCTACGCGATTCCCCCGGCGTCCGGAGAAACGCGCGAGGCGCTCCTGCGCGGCAAGGTGGCCGAGGAGAGCAACACGCCCGTATCGGAGCTGCGGGTCTCGGGCGAGGTCGTCGGGAAAGTCTTCGAGCGGGGGATCGAGCGCCAGGAAACGCTGGCCGTCTTCACTCCGGAGTTCGAGATCCGCCGTCTTGTCTTCCTGCTGATCGAGGCGGGCGTAACCCCGGTGCGCGTCACGTCCGCGCCTCTGTCCCTGGTGCGGCTCCATCCGGACGACCGTCCGGAGGACGTGGTCGCGTTCGTGCACGCCGACCCCGTCCGCACGGTGATGGCGGTGTCGGACGGAGGAAAGCTTCGGTTCGCACGGGAGTTCGCGGCGGACCTGGCGGAGCCGACGGACGGCGGACGGGCGGCGGTCCCGGATTACGGGCTGTTGGACTTGGGAGGGGGCGCAACGCACCCGCAGCCTCCCACGGAGGACGAGACCGACGCCCATGCGGAGAAGATCGTCACGGAGATCACCCGCTCGTTCCTCTACTATCGCCAGATCTCCAGGGGCGGGACGATCGGCACGATTTACTGGAGCGGCGTGCAGCCTCCGGAAGGTCTCCGAAAGCTCGTGTCGGAGCGCCTCAAAGCCGACCTCTCCCCTCACCCCGCGGCGGGGTTCGTCGCGCTCGGGGAGGGGGCCCGGGTCGATCCTGCCGAGTTCGCGGTCCCGATCGGTCTGGCCGTCGCAGTGGACGACCCGGATCCGGTCAACCTCCTCCCGGTCGAATATCTTCTCCGGAAGGCGCGGTGGGGGACCTACGTCGTGGCCGCGGCCGTCGCGGTCCTGTTCCTCGCCGTCAACGGGGTCCTGTATCGGGGCCTCTCGGGCGCGGAAGCGCGGTACCGGGACGTCCTGGCGCACACCGCCGCCGGGGTCGGCGTGAACCCGAAGGTGCAGGCGGAGTTCCAGCGGTGGAGGAGTCTGCGGCGGATCGTCCGGGAGGCGTCCGCATCGGAGCAGCTTCTGGCAATGCCGTTTGCCGCGTGGCGCGCCTTTTTTGCGCAGCTTGCCGCTCCGGTGCCCCCGCAAATGACCTTCTCCTCGCTTTCGGTGACTCGGACCGAGAAGGGGTACCGGGGCGAGGTTCGGGGCGCGGTGCGCGGGAACGACCCGCAGTCCGCGCAAGAGCGGCTCAACCGGTTTCTGGACGGCGTCCGCAAGGGAGCCTGCCTGTCGGAGGTCCGGTACGCTCCCGTCGAGCTCGGCCCCCGCGGCGCCCAAGGCGGCGGGTACGTCCAGGAGTTCCGGCTGTCGTTCGCGCTGCGCCCGGCGGGGCCTGAGGAAGGCCGATGAAAAGCGGGGCTGCGGGCAAGGGACGGTTCCGCGGGAAGGAGTTCCTCCTGCTCCTCGGAGGGATCCTGTCCCTGTCGGTCCTCTCGTATCTGTTGGTCTTCGCGCCGAAGCTCGCCGCCGTCCGGCAGCTGCGCGGCGAAGCGGAAAAGTCCAACGAGGAGCTTTCGCGCGCCCTTTCCGCATGGCAGGAGATCGTGCACTCCTCCCGGGGCGACATCGCGCGGCTCGAGCGGCTTGCGGCGACCTGGGACGCCCGGGTCCCCGAGGAGCCGGAGACCGAGCGGCTCATGGAGGAATTCGTCCGGGAGGCGGCGCGTCACCACCTGCGGTCGCTTCGGATCGAGATTCCCGAAGACAAGGGCGCGGTCCCCACGGGGACGGTGTCGGGACCCGGGCAGGCCGGGCCGGAAAAGAAGGCGATGGAAGAGATTCCCTTGAAGGTGACCTTTTCGTCCACCTATCGGGACATGGCGGATTTTCTGGAGGCGATCCCGAGGATGAAGCGGCTCGCCTCGGTGCGTTCCCTGAAGATTCGACGGCACGAGGGGCGGATGGAGACGGAGATCCTGCTCAAGGCGTTCTACCGGAGGGGAGCGTGAAACCGGTGCGGGAATGGATGCGGGACAAGAGGATCGCGGCGCTGCTCGCGATCGTGGCGGTGGTCGTCGTGGGGTACCGGGTCGCGACGCTGCGCACGAAGAGTGCGCCCGCGCTGCGGGCGGCGTCGCAGGCGACGCCGAACGCGGTGCGGAAGGATGCCGGGACCGCGGTTCCCGCGCCCGCGCCCGCCGGAATGCAGCCGGCGGACCGGGCGGAGGCGCCCGTCCGGTGGTCGTGGGACCGGAACCCGTTCCTCCCCGTCGGGGACGGCGGCCGGGCGGAAGGCAGAGGCGCCGAAGTCGCGTCGTCTGGAGCGCAGACCCCGGCCGGCGATCTTTCGGATCTCCGAGGCACGGTCGTCGGCGGCGGAACGGCGGTCGCGATCTTCGGTTCCCGGGTCGTCGCGACCGGAGAGAGCACGGGCGCATGGCGGGTCGACCGGGTGCAGCCGTACGGCGTGACCGTGCGCCGGGGAAACGAAGTCCGCCGGGTGGAGATGTTCAAGCCTCCGCCCGCCGAAGAGGAACGGACAGGAGGAGAGCGGTGAGAGCGATCGGTGCCTGGATGTGCGTATTCGCCGTCTTGGGGTCGGGGTGTGCGGCCACCCGGGAGGTGCAAAAAAGGCCTCCTCCCGTCGTCACGGTCTCCTCGGCACCGGCGCGGATTCCGCCCGTGGCGGTTGCGCCGGAACGGACGCCGGCTCCCGCGCGTCCGCTTCCCGACGTGCCGGTGGCCGCAACGGAGCGGCCCAAGGAGTCGGTCGAGCAGTTCCGCAAGCCGGCGAAGCGGTACACGGTCGTCATGGCCGGGGCGGAGGCGAGAGAGCTGTTCCTCTCCCTTGCGAAGGAAAACGATTTCAACCTCATCCTTTCGCCCGAGGTGACCGGGACGGTCACGGTGGACGTCAAGAACGCGACGGCGTCCGAGGTCATGGACGAGGTCTGCGGCATCCTGGGTTGCCGCGTCGAGTACTCGGGCCGGACGGTCCGCATCGTTCCCGTGAAGAGGGAAACGCGCATCTATCACCTCGACTATCTCCTCACGGTCCGGAGCGGGACCGGCTCGCTGACGGCGTCCACGAGCACGGGAGGGTCGGACGCCTCGCAGGCCGGCGTGGCGGGAACGGCGGGCGCGTCCGCGGGCTCCTCCTCCGGGGAGAGCCAGAGCAGCAACACCGTCTCCACGGAGGAGAAGGTGGACCTGTGGTCGGGAATCCTCGAGGAGATCCGGTCGATGCTGCCGGCTTCGGGCGGCCGGGTGATCGTGAACCGGACGACGGGCACCATCGTCGTGACCGCCTATCCCCGCCAGCTGGCCAAGGTGGAGGCGTACCTGCAGACGCTCGAGGAGCGCCTGCGTTCCGGGGTGACGATCGAGACGAGGATCCTCGAGGTGACCCTCGACGACCAGACCCAGTACGGGATCGACTGGTCGGCCGCCCCCGACCTGTCGAGTCTGTCCCTTACGGGCTCGCTTTCGGGAGGGGCGCTCGTCCGCCAGACGCTGCCGAGCGGAACGAAAGCCTTCCAGATCGGGGTCTCGGGGAGCAAGTTCGAGGCGTTCCTGGATGCCCTCTCCCAGCAGGGGCAGATCAACGTCCTGTCGGCTCCGAAGATCTCGACGCTCAACAATCAACGGGCGATCATCCGCATCGGCAGGCAGGACGTCTTCTTCCGCGCCACCGTGACTCCGGCGTCGACCACCTCCGCGGCGTTCGTCACCTTCAGCCCGGACACGATCACGGAAGGGATCATCTTGAGCGTGACGCCGCAGGTCGGCCGGGACAACAACGTACTGCTCGCCATCCATCCGTCGATCACGGAGAAGGTGGGTGAGGCGACCGCCCCCGACGGTAACACGGCTCCGATCGTGGATGTCCGGGAGACGAACACCGTCGTCTCCGTGAAAGACGGCGAGACGGTCTTCATCGGGGGGCTGATGCAGGAGCGGACGCAGGAGACGGTGAAGGCGGTTCCGCTGCTGGGGGACATTCCGTTCCTCGGGGCCCTTTTCCGGACGAACCTGCAGCAGAAGCGAAAGACGGAGCTGGTGATCCTCATCCGGCCCAGGATCCACCGCGTTGCGACCGCGGGGGAGACGGCGGAGCGGGAGTGGGACCGAGCCCTCGCCTTGGAACGGGGGTACCGGCTCGGCGGAAGGCCCTGGCTCTACGGCACGGAAGGGGAGCGCCAGGGACGGACCCCCTGGTAGCGCCATGTACGAATCCTTTTTCGGGCTCCGGGAAAAACCGTTCGCGCTGACGCCGGACCCGGAGTATCTCTTTCTCTCGGAGAGCCACCAGCGCGCGCTTGAGCACCTGCTCTACGGCCTGGACAGCGGCGAGGGATTCATCGTCGTCACCGGGGATATTGGCGTGGGCAAGACCACGGTTTGCCGCGCGCTTCTCCGGAAGATCGCCGCAGAGGACGGAGGCGGTGCGGCCGGGCGGTTCACCACCGCGCTCGTCGTCAATCCGCTGCTCACCGAAAAGGAGCTGGTCCGGGGGATCCTCGAGGACTTCGGCGCGGCGGCGCCGCCGGGGACGAAGAAGGACTGCCTCGATGCGCTGAACCGGTTTCTTCTCGCGGAGGCGAGTGCGGGACGGCGCCCCGTCCTGCTCATCGACGAGGCCCAGAACCTGTCGGCATCCCTGCTGGAGCAGGTCCGGCTGCTGTCGAACCTGGAGACCGAAAAACGCAAGCTGCTCCAGATCGTCCTGATCGGCCAGAACGAGCTCGCCGCGAAGCTCGCCCTGTCCTCCCTGCGGCAGCTCGACCAGCGGGTCACGGTCCGCGCGTCCATCCGGGCGCTGGACCGCGCGGAGACGGCGCGCTACATCCGCCATCGCCTCGCCGTGGCGGGAGGCTACGGCCGGTCGCTTCTTTCGGCGGCGGCGGAGCGGGCGGTCCACCGGCTCGCCGGCGGCGTGCCGCGCAGGATCAACATGCTGTGCGACCGGGCCATGCTCGCGGCGTTCCTTCGCGGCGCGGCGTGCGTGGAGACCGCGGACGTCCGGCGGGGGGCGAGGTCGCTGGGCGACGGAATCGGCCGCTGGTTCCGGTGGATTCCCTGGGTCGCCGCACCCCTGGCGGTGCTGGCCGTCCTCGTCGCAACCGGCACGATCCCGTGAGCCTCCTCCAGGATGCGCTGCGTCAGGCGCAGGAACGGGGACCGTCGCCGGGGCCCGCGCCGCCGGGCACGCTGCCCGAGCGCCCGGGGAGGGGCCTGCGGCGGGCCGCAGGCGCCGTGCTCCTGCTGGTCGGGGCCGGAGCGCTGTGCGTGGTTCTTTGGTCCGCGAAACGGCGTACGGCGCACCCTCCTCCGTTCGTGTCCACGGTCCTTTCGGACGGGAAAAGCACGCGGACGGCCGCAACGGTCCCGCCGCCGATGCCGGCGCGGGCGCGCGCACCCGGCGCGCCTGCCGCCGCACGTTCGAAGCCGGCTCCTTCGACCGCGCAAGCGACGGTGCGAACGACGCCGGCGGCCCGGACCAAGGCCCGCGCTCGCGCGTCGTCCGCACCCCCCGCCTCCCCGCCCGCGGCGGCGCGGAAGCAGCCCTCCGAGAAGGCCCTCGCGCGATACAACGCGGCCGCGGGCGCCTTGCGGGGCGGCAACGCCTCCGAGGCCGCCCGGCTGTTCCGGGAAACGGTTTCCCTCGACCCGAACATTCTCGAGGCGTGGAACGGCCTGGGGACGGCGCTGTTCCGGCTGGGGAAACTCGACGATGCGTCGGGGGCCTTCGACCGGGCGCTCGCCCTCGACCCGCGCTATCCCGCGGCGCTTCTGAACGCGGGGGTCGTGCGGATGGAAGAGGGCCGGTTCGCGGAGGCCGAGGAGCTGTTCGTCCGGGCCGCCGCCGTAGGTCCCGAGCGGTCCGCTCCCCGCGTGGATCTCGCGGTTCTTCGGGTCCGGCAGGGACGGCCCGCGGAGGCGCTTCGGATCCTTCTCGAAGCCCGGCGCGCGTTTCCCGCGGATGCCGACGTCCTGTACCACCTCGCCGCCGTCTATGAGCGGCTGGGGGACCTGCCCCACGCCGCGGCGGCCTGCCGATCGTTTCTTGCCGTCTCCTCCGGAAAGAACCCTGCCCTCGAGGCCGCCGTCCGAAGCCGTCTCGGGCAGTGGGACGCGGAAGGACGAGAGTAGGCCCCCTTGACGCGCGCTGCTCCCGCCGACACAATGGAAGGACGAAAATAGGAAGTTCCCGTCGGGCGCCCGAAGGCGGGCACCGGGAAGATGGTGCAAATCCATCGCTGCCCCGCAACTGTAACCGGCGACGAAATCCGCACCGAGGCCACTGGGGACCGTACCCCGGGAAGGCGCGGAGAGTAGGTTCGTAACCGGAAGCCAGGAGACCGGCCCGAAGGGAACCGTTCCCGAACCACCTTTCGCGGGCGAAGGGTCGGGAAGGCAAAGGCCGGATGGTCCACTTCCCCCCGATTCTTCCTCCGTGGAAGGGTTGGGGGCTTTTTTTGGGGCGTCTGCCGGAAATCGCGGGAACTACGGCGGTGCCTGGCCGGGTTTTCCGACTTCTCCTGTGCTGCACCGTCCTGTGCGCGGCCGTTCCGCGGCGCGCGCGGGCGTCCTTTCCTCTGACGATGACCGACGACCGCGGCGCCACCGTGCGGCTCGCGGCCGTTCCGCGGCGCGTAGTCTCCCTGGCTCCGAATCTCACCGAAATCGTCTTTCTGCTCGGCCAGGAGCGGAAACTCGTCGGGGTCACACGGTACGCGGACTATCCTCCGCCCGCGGCGTCCCTTCCCCGCGTCGGCGGAATCGTGGACCCCGACGTCGAGCGGATCGTTGCGGCCGCTCCGGACCTCGTCTTGTGCACGACCGACGGCAACCCCGGAGAGCGCGTGCGGGTCCTCGAGGGCCTCGGGATCCCGTGCTTCGCCGTGGGGCCCCAGAACCTCGCCGCCGTGTTCGCGACGATCGAGCGGATCGGCGCGCTCCTGGGGGTCCCCGGACGGGGACGGAAGGAGGCCGACGCCCTTCGTGCCAGGGCGAAACGGGCCTCCCGGCGGAGGCCGGGCCGAAAGCCCCGGATGCTCTTCGTGTTGTCCACCTCCCCCGTCATCGCGGCGGGCAGGGGGACCTTTCTCGATGAAATCGTCCGCCTGTCCGGAGGGGAAAACGCCGCCCGGCGGTACGGTGGACGCTATCCGCGCCTCTCCGTCGAAGACCTTGTGGCGGTGCGCCCGGACATCATTGTCGTCGCCGGGATGCGCGGCGTCGAAGAGTTTTCGCCCGCGGTGACGCGCTTCAAGGAGGTCCCTGCGTTCCGCAACGGCTGCGTCGTCACCCTAAACGGAGACGTCGTCACCCGCCCGGGGCCCAGGCTCGTGAACGCGCTGGAGGAGGTGGCCGGCGTCGTGGCCGTGTGGCGGACGCGCCGCTTCCGGGCCCGAGGCGGGCGCCGGGAGGAGAAGCGGTGAGGCGGATGCCGGCTCCTTTCCTGGTCCTGTCCGCAGCTCTGGCCGCGGCGGCGGCGCTGTCCCTTTCCGTGGGCGCCGTGCCGGTTCCCCCGGGCCGGCTCCTGCCCATTCTCTTGGGCATGGACGCCGGCGGGACCGCCGCCCGGGTCGTGCTTTCGCTCCGCGTTCCCCGGATGCTTCTCGGGGCGCTGGTGGGCGGGGCGCTTTCGTCCTCGGGCGTGGCCTTCCAGGCGCTGCTGCGCAACCCGCTCGCCGACCCCTACATCCTGGGGGTCTCCGGAGGCGCCGCGGTGGGCGCGATGACCGCCGCGCTCCTCCTTCCGGCCGGCGCCTTCGTGCCGCTGCCCCTTTGCGCGTTCGCGGGGGCCGCCGGTGCGGCGTCGGCGGTCTTTCTCCTGGCGCGGCGCCGCACCGGCGTCTCCCGGGAGCGCCTGATCCTGATGGGGGTGATCGTCGGCGCGTTCCTAAACGCCGTCATCATGATGATGGTGGCGCTCGCTCCGCCGGGGCGGATCCCGGGGGCCGTCTACTGGCTCATGGGCGACTTGAGCCTCGGGACGCCGCGAAGGGTCGGGATGCTCGTTCCCTACGTGGCCGCCGGTTTCTTGGTCCTCCTGCTTCTGGCCCGGGGAATGGACCTGCTCCTGCTGGGGGACGAGGCCGCCTTCCAGAGCGGTCTGCCGGTGGAAAAGGTCAAGACGGCCGTGTATCTCACCGCGTCGCTCCTGGCCGGCTCCGTGGTCGCCGTCTCCGGCCTCATCGGTTTTGTCGGGCTCATCGTTCCGCACGGGGCGCGCTCGATCGTCGGCTCGGGACATCGGCGCCTGCTGCCGGCCGCGTTCCTCCTTGGCGCGACCTTCCTCATTGCGGCGGACGTGCTGGCCCGCGCCGCGGGTCCGTCGGGCGAGCTGCCGGTCGGCGCGGTTACCGCCCTGTCGGGGGCGCCGTTCTTCCTGTACCTGCTGCGGCGCAACGGGGGGAAACCGTGAGCGACGTCCTGGCCGCAGCCGGCGTGACCTTCCGGTACGGACGGCGGGAGGTCCTTTGCGGCGTGGACCTGCGGGTCGGGGAAGGGGAGATGGCCGTCCTCCTGGGACCGAACGGCGCGGGGAAGAGCACGCTCCTTCGGATCTTCTCCGGGCTGCTTCGCCCCTCCGGCGGCGAGGTGGCGGTGCGGGGCGTCGACCCGTACTCCTGCGGCCGAAGGGAGATGGCCCGGATCCTGTCGGCGGTGGGGCAGGACCCTCCGCTCGATTTTCCGATGTCGGTGGAGGAGTACGTGATGCTCGGGCGGTTTCCCCACCACGGGTTCTTCGGCCGGGGGACGCCCGAGGACCGCCGGGAGGTGGACCGGGCGCTGGCGATGACCGCGCTGGAGGGACTGCGGGGGCGGGGGCTGGCCGAGATCTCGGCGGGAGAGCGGCAGCGGGCGGCCGTCGCCAAGGCGGTCGCCCAGGGGGCGCAGGTGATGCTCCTGGACGAGCCCACGGCGTTTCTCGACCTCTACCACCGCGTGGCGTTCTACGAGACCGTCACGCGTCTGTCGGCGACGTTCGGGGTCACGGCGCTCATCGCCTCGCACGACCTGTCGCTGTGCGCCGAGTACGGAGAACGGATCATCCTGCTGTCGGGCGGGAAGGTGTCGGCCTCGGGGACGCCGGAAGAGGTGCTCACCGCCGAGCGCGTCGGGGCGGCCTTCGGCGTCGGCGTGGCGTGCGATCGGAACCCGGCCACCGGCGCGGTGCGGGTGACGCCGCTTCGCAAGCCGCCGGGCCTCTAAGCGGCCGGAAAAAAGGGACGGGAACGCGGCGGGTACGTCGAGGGCGGGAAGGAGGGGGATCATGGGAGGCTGGGGACTGCGGAGGACTGCGGCCGTCTGGATCGCGGTGTTTGCGGCTGCGGCTCCGGCGAGCCTCCGCGCCCAGGAGCCCACCCGGTTGGAGCCGATCGTGGTCACGGCGACGCGGATCGAGCAGAAGGTGTCGGAGCAGGCGTCCGCCGTGAGCGTCGTGACGCGGGGAGAGATCGAGGAGATGATGCCCCTCGTGGCGGGCGACGTGCTCCGGGACATTCCGGGGATCGACGTCCAGCGGAGCGGCAGCGCGGGAAACCGGGAGGACATCAAGATCCGGGGCGGGCTCGGGCCCCAGACCCTCGTGCTCATCGACGGGTTCCCGGTGAACAGCCCCACCCTGGGCGAGTACGACATCTCCTCGCTTCCGGTGGACGATTTCGAGCGGATCGAGGTCGTCCGGGGCGCCCAGAGCGCCCTGTTCGGATCGAACGCCATGGGCGGGGTGGTGAATTTCGTCCCGCGCAAAGGGCGGAAAGGGAAGCAGTTGGGGGCCGGAACGGCGGGCGGCAGCTTTTCCACGCTGACGTGGAAGGGGTTCGCGCAGGGGGCCGGAGACCGGGGGAACCTCCACGTGGGCGGGAGCGGTTTCGAATCCGACGGAATCCTCCCGAACGACGGCGCATCCGTGGCCTCCGTCCTGGGCTCGGGCGAGGTGCGCACCGGCAGCTTCGGAAGGCTCCACGCGATCGTGATGTACACGCACGAGCACAAGGGGGTGCCCGTCGACTTCGGGACCCCGCGGGACGCCAATCACGATCTCACGCGCACGGGCCTGCTCACCGGCGCGCGCTGGGAGCTGTTCACGTCGGACGCCGTGACCCTCACCGCTTCCGGCAGCGTCTTCGAGGAGACGTTCCACGAGGCCGACCCGGCCGACCCCGGCGAAACGTTTCCGTTCGTGTTCGACGACCGGACCCGGACGCGAAAGACGGCGGTCGGGCTCCAGGCGCGCATCAGGCCTTGGCCGCGCTCCACGACCTTCCTGG